>WRME01000186.1 GCA_009777275.1 Oscillospiraceae bacterium | reverse complement strand
TCGACACGCCCGAACTTACTCCGCTCGGCAAAGAGATAATCGACCTATGCTACAACGATGCCAAATTCGAGGATTATCTCAATATAATACCGATGAAGTATTAAATACACACAGAAAGGATTACATTATGCTGCAAATAGCGATAGTAGGATTCGGGAATGTAGGAAAATGCGCATATGAGGCGGTGGAGGCGGCTCCTGATATGGAGGTTTGCCATGTTGTTGAGGTTTCCGGAGTTTCGGCGCCGATTGGCATGGAGGATCTATGGGTTACCGATATAAAGGACATTGGCAGGGACACAGATGTTGCCATACTCTGTCTGCCCTCCCGATTATGCCCCGATACTGCCGAAAGACTTATGAAGATGGGGATAAGCACCGTTGACGGATACGATATTCACCAGAACATATGGCAGGAAAAATGCCGATTGGATGATGTCGCCAAGCAGAACGGGGTTGCGGGAATAATAGCGGCAGGATGGGATCCGGGGAGTGATTCGGTTCTGCGGGCATTGATGGAAGCCATGACACCGAGGGGAATCTCATATGTAGATTTCGGTCCGGGCATGAGTATGGGACATTCGGTAGCTGTCAAGGCTATAGACGGGGTTGAAGACGCTCTTTCCATGACCATTCCGGCAGGAGCGGGAGTGCATCAGCGTATGGTATATGTTCAGCTTGAGCAGAACGCCGATATAGACGAGGTCACACAAGCGGTAAAGAACGATCCATATTTTGTTAATGACCAAACATATGTAGAGCAGGTACCCGATGTAAAGGCTCTTCTCGATATGGGGCATGGTGTACGCATGACCCGCAGAGGTGTATCGGGCAACACGCACAATCAGGTGATGGAGTTCACCATGCGAATCAACAATCCCGCCCTTACCGCCCAGATACTTGCGAGTGCGGCAAGAGCGGTCAAAAAGCAAACTCCCGGATGCTATACTATGATAGAAATACCTGTTATAGATATGCTGCATGGGGACAAAATAGATTTAATAAACAGGCTGGTGTAAAGCATAGTATCTTTACAGTCACACAGCTAAAATGGAGGTAAGAATGAAGATAACACAAACGGGTATCAATAATCTGCTCATTATCGAGTTTGCAAAACACGGAGACGGGCGGGGATGGTTCTCGGAATCCTATTCTAAAAAAACCTTTGAGGAGCATGGGTTGTATTACGATTTTGTTCAGGACAACCATTCCTATTCAAAGGAAAAAGGAACCTTGCGGGGATTGCATTTTCAGCTTGACCCAAAATCGCAGACCAAGCTGTTCCGATGTATTCAGGGTGCCGTGCTGGATGTTGCGGTGGATCTGCGAAAGAGTTCACCCACATATAAGCAGTGGTTTTCTATCGAACTCGATACACCCGAAAGGGCGCTGCTTGTACCAAAGGGGTTTGCCCACGGATTCCTGACATTGACCGAGGATGTCCAGGTACAGTATAAGACAGACGACTTCTATTCACGGGAGCATGACCGAAGCATCCGTTATGACGACCCCGATATTGGAGTAGAGTGGAAAATATCCGACCCGATATTGTCGGAAAAGGACTTGAATGCACCAAATTTAAAAGAAAGCGATGTGAACTTTTTATAATGAATATTTTAGTTACGGGAGCGGCAGGATTTATAGGGACAAACTTTGTCTACTATATGCTGGAGGAGCATCCCGGATGGAAGATCACCGGACTTGATTTGCTGACATATGCGGGTAATATCGAAAATCTGAATGACGCCCGCAAAAACCCCGACTTTACATTTGTGAAGGGGGACATTGCCGACTCCGAGTTTATCGACAAGCTCTTTGCTAAGGAGAAGTTTGATATTGTCATAAACTTTGCGGCCGAGAGCCATGTTGACCGATCTATCGAGAACCCCTCTGTGTTTATACGCACCAATGTTATGGGAACACAGGTTCTGCTCGATGCCTGCTGCCGATATGATGTCAAGCGATTCCATCAGGTTTCTACCGATGAGGTATACGGAGATCTGCCTATCGAGCGTACCGATCTGTTCTTTACCGAGCAAACTCCGCTCCATGCCTCTTCACCCTACAGCGCCTCAAAAGCGGCCGCCGATCTGCTGACCATAGCATATCACCGCACCTTTAAGCTGGACGTTACTATCTCGAGATGCTCCAACAACTACGGCGCATATCAATTTCCCGAAAAGATGATACCGCTGATGATAAAAAACGTACTTGCGTACAAGCAGCTGCCTGTATACGGAAAGGGCGAGAATGTTCGGGACTGGCTCTATGTTGAAGACCATTGCAGGGCGATCGATATGATCATACGCAACGGCATTGCGGGTGAGGTATACAACATAGGCGGTCATAACGAACGCGCCAACATCGATGTTGTCAAGACTATTTTGCGGGAACTCGGCAAACCCGAATCGCTTATATCATTCGTTACCGACAGACCGGGACACGACCGCAGATATGCCATAGACCCGGCCAAAATCACAGCCGAATTAGGATGGGAACCTACAGTGCTGTTTGCCGAGGGTA
>WRME01000185.1 GCA_009777275.1 Oscillospiraceae bacterium | reverse complement strand
GGTGGTCTGCTACAGGGTGCCGCAGCGGCGGGGGTTTTTCCCCGTGGTTACCGCAAATTCTGTGGGTGTCCTTGGCTCTCCCTTTGGGAGAGCTGTCGACGGCAACGCCGACTGAGAGGGCGGTAGGGGCGGCAATCTGCCGCCCGTGGTTATCACGGATTGTAGGGTACGCACCCCTGTGCGTACCGTGGTTACCGCAACGGCGGGTGAATATGCCGCAGTATCAGTGCAGAATACAGAAATGAGGGAACCACATGGACATTATACGCGAATGGGCGTTTGTGATATGTATTACGGCTTTGGGGGCGTCGCTGTTTTCGATGCTTGCTCCTAATTCTAATATGGAAAAGGTGATGAGATTTACCATAAGCCTGTTCTTTTTGTCGGGGATAATCTCACCCATAGCATCAGGCTCGGTAAAGTTTGATTACAAAAGCGCCATAGAATACAAGCAGATAGAGAGCTATAAAGAAGAGCTTGCCGAGGGAGTCCGTGAGCAGTACCGGCGGATGGCCGAGGGGGAAATAGTAAGACTGATAGCGGCCGCAATACCTCCGGAGCAGGCCGGCATTAAAAAAATTGAAGCAATCGTTAATATTGACGAGGACAACAGCATATCTATTAATAATATAACGGTAACTATAGCTATGGACAGCCGTTACGGAGAACTCGACATAAAGCAGATACTAAAAAGAGAAACAGGGCTTGAGGTGGAGGTGATAAGGGATGGAAGTTAAAAGCGGGGCAGGGGAGCGGCTCCAGAAGTTGCTGAAAAACAAAAAAAACGTACAACTGATTTTTATTGCCGGGATTGCAGGAATTGCTCTGATATTCCTATCGAATTTTTTTACTTCCGACAGATCCGATTCGATTCCTAAGCAGGAAAGCATCACGGTGCAGCAATATGTGGAAGAGCTGGAAACGAAACTCTATACCATGGTCACAAGCATCGGCGGAGTTGGGCAGGCGCAGATTATGATAACTCTCGAAAACGGCATAGAATATGTATATCAAAACGCTGAGAGAACCGACACAAATCTTGCCGAAAACAGCGGCGGAACAACCCAGAAAGACACCCGCCAAAAGGACATAGTGATAGTAGACGGACCTAACGGCAGAGAAGCTCTTATAAGAAAAATGATAGAACCGACAATAAAGGGTGTTGTTGTTGTTTGCGAGGGAGGAGATAATATCCTGATAAAAGAAAGGGTAACAGAGGCTGTATCTACCGCCCTAGGAATCAGTGCTACACGCATATGCGTTATAAAATAATTTAGGAGGAAGATTGTATGAAGGAGAAAAAGTTTAAAAAATATCTGAATATGGTAATAGGTAAAAGGCAGATTGTGCTGGCGGCGCTCACTCTGATACTCACTATTGCTATCTATCTTAACTGGCAGCTTGCAGGATCCGACCTCACCTTGACAGACAGCCTTGACAACAGCAACAGAAACTACGGCGACACGACCCTTGTAGACGCAACCCAAAACGGCAGCTATTTCGCCGAAGCCCGCCTCAGCAAAAAGACCGCCCGTGACCAAGCTACCGAAACACTCAAGAACCTGCTCAAGGATTCGTCACTAACCGAAAAGCAATTGGCCGATGCAACGGCAAAGGCTCTCAACATGAGCAAAAACATAGATAACGAAAGCGCTGTCGAGAATCTCATAAAGGCAAAGGGATTTGTAGAATGTTTAGCCTATATAGACGAAGAGAGAGCGAATATCGTTGTCAAGACCACAGGTCTTGATTCGGCTCAGGTAGCGCAGATAAGAGACATTGTGCTAAGTCACACCAATGTAATTAATGAAAATATAACCATAACCGAGGTAAAGTAAAAAAAACAGTAGCAATATATAAATAAGTGTGGTATAATATGCTCACGGGCGTATTTCCGCACTTATTTGTATTAGGAGTATATAAATGACACGCTATAAATTAAGAGAATATGTTTTTATCATGGTTTTTGGAAGGATATTCCACGAATACGGGCCGCAGGAGGTTATCGAGGAATATGCTGACAACGAATATGTCGAGATCGATGATGAGGTCACAGAGTTTTTCACCAAGATATGCGATAGGCATGAGGAGCTCGACCTGCTTATAGGACGTCATCTGAAGAACTGGAAACTTCCCCGCATCTCAAAGGTCTCGCTTGCAATTCTGCGGGTTGCTTTCTATGAGCTTTTATACAAAACCGAGATTGATATGCCTGTGGTCATCAACGAAGCGGTCGAGCTATGCAAAAAATACTCGGTCACCGACGATGCCTCCTTTGTCAACGGGGTTTTGGGAACATATGTGAAGCAATCGTCATCACCCTCTCCGTAATGCCAAGGCGTGACACACAGGGTTTGTGGTAATCCCGAAAAAACACCCGCCCTTGCGAGGGCACCCTCTTTGCCAAAGAGGGCAGGGGCTTGAACAATTAACAATGTACGATTAACAATGAACAATTACGGGTTTTGCGGCACATTTTTGCATTATTCATTATTCATCAGGAAGCAAAGCGACCGACTTCATTATTCATTAAAAGAAGAACATTGAATCTGCCAAAGCAAAT
>WRME01000184.1 GCA_009777275.1 Oscillospiraceae bacterium | reverse complement strand
TTATTGCGGCGGGTGTTTTTTTGGTCACCGCAAACCCTGTGTATCTCCTTGCCTCTCCCTTTGGGAGAGGTGTCATGCGTTAGCATGACGGAGAGGGCGGTAGGGTACGCACCCCTGTGCGTACCGTCCCATCATAGCATGACGGAGAGGGCAGCGGGTGTTTTTTCCCTCTTGACATACAGGCGATTGAGTAATACAATAGAATCACATTTAGTGATCGAAGAAAAGAGGATGATTGTATGCCTAAGATAACATTTATGGGAGCGGGGAGTACCGTCTTTGTCAGGAGCGTGCTGGGAGACTGTATGCTCTCGCCTGTTTTGTGCGACAGCCAAATGGCTCTGTATGATATTGACCCGGACCGTCTTGCCGAATCGGAGTTGATACTGGGCGCCATCAACAAGAGCTGCAACGATGGACGTGCCGCTATAAAAACATACTGCGGGCCGCAAAACCGCAAGGATGCGCTGCGGGGAGCCGATTTTGTGGTAAACGCCATACAAGTGGGGTTCTATGACCCCTGTACTATCATAGATTTTGAGATTCCGAAAAAATACCGACTTCGCCAGACCATCGCCGACACCCTCGGCATAGGCGGCATAATGCGGGGACTGCGTACCATTCCTGTGCTGCGGGAATTTGCTGATGATATGGCGCAGGTCTGTCCAGGCGCATGGTTCTTGAATTATACCAATCCCATGTCTATACTGACAGGATATATGCAGAGGCACACCCCTGTCAAAACGGTTGGTCTTTGCCACAGCGTACAGACCTGCTCGGAAAGACTTCTTTCGGATCTCGGTATGAGTGACAGAGCCGATGGCAGAAAGGAGCTTATCGCAGGAATCAATCACATGGGATGGCTGCTTGAGATCTATGACAGGGACAACAACGACCTCTATCCCGAGATACGCAGACGGGCCGCAGAGAAAAACGCCGCCGAAAAACACAAGGACATGGTTCGCTATGAGTATATAAAACACTTTGGGTATTACTGCACCGAATCGAGCGAACACAATGCCGAATACAACCCCTTTTATATTAAGAGCAGATACCCCGAACTTATAGATAGGTTCGGTATCCCTCTTGACGAATATCCGAGAAGATGTATCAGGCAGATAGAGAGCTGGAAAGCAGACAAGGAGAATATAATCAAGAGCGCCGAGAGGGGACATTCCCGCAGTCACGAATACGCCAGCCGCATAATGGAGGCTATGATTACCGGAACGCCCTACAAGATCGGCGGGAATGTGCTCAACACGGGTCTTATAGAGAATCTCCCCTCCGATGCCTGTGTGGAGGTTCCCTGTCTTGTAGACGGGAGCGGGGTCACGCCCTGCCATGTCGGCAAACTTCCGCCCGTGCTTGCGGCTATGAACATGACCAACATAAACCCGCAGATCTTGACGATAGAGGCGGCGGTAACCCGCAGGAAAGAAGACATATACCGAGCCGCCATGCTCGATCCGCACACAGCCGCAGAGCTGTCTATAGATGATATAGTAGGTCTATGCGATGATCTTATAGAGGCGCATGGCGACTATATGAAGATGTATAATTAGGGGGATCACATGAGCATACTTATAACAACCTCGTATTTTAGAAAGGGACGCAGTTTTGCCTATAACTTTTGCAGCGCTAAAAACTACAAAAGCCCTGCTCATTCACATTCCTTCCATGAGTATTTTATCGTTACATCAGGAAACGCATTACACATCTGCAACGATGATGCGGCGGTGATCGAAAAGGGCGATCTCTATTTTATCAGGAAGGACGATGTGCATAGTTATAGCACGATAAAGGATAACGACTGCGAGTGGATAAATGTGGCATTTACCGAGAATCACTTAGACAGTCTCTTTGAGTATCTGCAGATTCCCAAAAACAAGATCCTAAGAGAAGACATCAAGGATAAAAAGCCCGCCGTTATAAAGCTATCCTCATATCAGCTAAAGGAGCTTATAAGCGAGCATGAGTATCTGAATTTTATATCCGATAACGATTTTGAGGTGGGTTTGCATTTTAAGAATCTGCTCCAAAAGGTGATCGGTATGTTTTTGATGCAGCTGAAAAAGACGGCCGAAAAACATGATTACAGCAACTTCTTTAAGATAATCAACGACATTGATAACCTCAAGCTCCTTCGTGAGGGGGTTCCTGCGTTGGTGCGGCTGTCGGGGCTTAGTCACGGTCATCTGTGCAAGGTTATGAAGGATACACTCGGCACCACACCCACCAAGCACATCAACGATCTGCGGCTAAAATACGCCTCTAATCTCATCCTAAACTCCGACCTGAATATGCTCGACATTGCCGACAGGGTAGGCTATCAGAGCTACAAGCATTTCACGGCGCTCTTTAAGGAAAAATATAACTGCTCACCCAATAGGTATAGAAAGAGTAATTAGAGGAAAACACCCGCCGCTGCTATAACCACGGATGACCGAGGGCGGTCATCCCTACAGACCACCCCGTCCTTGTGGCGTAAACACGGGCGGCAGAGTGCCGCCCCTACAGACCACCCCGCCGCTGCGGCGGCACCCCTCCCCAGAGGGGAATAGGGGCTTGCATACTATAA
>WRME01000183.1 GCA_009777275.1 Oscillospiraceae bacterium | reverse complement strand
TTGAATGCAACCCCCATCCCCCTGTGGGGGGGGGTGCCGCCGCAGCGGCGGGGTGGTCTTGTAGGGGCGGCAATCTGCCGCCCGTGGTTATCACGGAGAGGGCGTGTAGGGTATGCACCCCTGTGCGTACCGTGATTACCGCAATTTCCGTGTGTCTCCTTGCCTCTCCCTTTGGGAGAGGTGTCATGCGTTAGCATGACGGAGAGGGCGTGTAGGGATGACCGCCTCGGTCATCCGTGATTACCCCGGCGGCGGGTGTTTTTCAATCCAATTTCAGCACTGCCATGAATGCCTCTTGCGGCACCTCGACACTGCCCAGTTTCCGCATACGTTTCTTGCCCTCTTTTTGTTTTTCGAGCAGTTTCTTTTTGCGGGTTATGTCGCCGCCGTAGCATTTGGCAAGAACGTCCTTTCTCATAGCCTTGACCGTTTCCCTGGCAATAACCTTGCCGCCGATAACCGCCTGAACAGGCACCTCAAACATTTGACGGGGGATCTGTTCCTTTAGCTTTTCGGCTATACGCCGTCCCCGTGCGTATGCCTTGTCCCTGTGCACGATAAATGAGAGTGCGTCTACAGTATCTCCGTTGAGAAGCAGGTCGAGTTTGACAAGATGCGATGGGACAAACCCCTTTAGCTCATAGTCGAAGGACGCATATCCCTTTGTTCTTGATTTCAGCGCATCAAAAAAGTCGTATATTATCTCGTTGAGCGGAAGCTCGTAATGCAGCTCTACTCTAGTTTGGTCTATATACTTCATGTCTTTGAAGACACCCCGTCTGTCCTGGCAGAGATCCATGATGTTCCCGACATAATCTGCGGGTGTAATGATGTTAGAATCACACATAGGCTCTTCGGCCGCAGATATGACCTCGGTCTTGGGATAGTTGGTGGGGTTGTCTATATAGACCGTTTCGCCGTTGGTCAGGGTGATACGGTAGACAACCGACGGCGCCGTTGTGATTATATCAAGGTTATACTCCCGCTCGATGCGCTCCTGAAGTATCTCCATATGGAGCAGTCCCAAGAATCCGCACCTGAATCCGAATCCCAGAGCTATCGATGTTTCCGGCTCAAAGGTGAGGGAGGCATCGTTAAGACGCAGTTTTTCCAGAGCATCACGGAGACTGTCGTATTTAGCGCCGTCTACAGGGTATATACCCGAAAAGACCATGGGGTTTACCTTTCGATAACCGGGAAGAGCCGTCTCGGCGGGATTTTCGGCAAGGGTGACGGTATCACCGACATTTGTATCGGTTATGCTCTTTATAGAGGCCGCTATATATCCTACCTCACCCGTGCATAGCTGCTCTGCTGGTATCAGCTCGGTAGCGCCCAGCCAGCCAAGCTCGGTAATGGTAAATTCCGCCCCCGTTGCCATTAGCGTGATGGTGTCGCCTGTCTTTACACAGCCGTCCTTTATCCGGACATAGATGATAACACCCTTGTAGAGATCATAGAAGGAATCGAAGATAAGCGCCCGCAATGGTGCGTTATCGTCGCCCGATGGCGGCGGTATGTCACGGATGACACGCTCCAGCACAGCCGATATATTCGTACCCGTCTTTGCGGAGATCTGCGGCGAATCAAGTGCAGGAATACCTATGACATCCTCTATTTCCTTACAGACCCGCTCAGGATCGGCGGCAGGCAGGTCGATTTTGTTTATGACAGGCACAACCTCAAGACCGTGGTCAACCGCAAGATAGGTGTTGGCAAGAGTCTGCGCCTCGATTCCCTGAGAGGCATCGACAACCAGCACAGCGCCCTCACAGGCGGCAAGAGAACGGGAAACCTCATAGTTAAAATCCACATGACCGGGAGTGTCGATAAGATTGAGAACATACTCATTACCGTCCTCAGCCGTATAGAGCAGCTTTACCGCACGAGCCTTTATGGTGATTCCCCGCTCCCGCTCTATATCCATGTTGTCCAAGAGCTGCTCGGACATATCACGCAGCTGAACCGTGCTGGTCAGCTCCAGCATACGGTCGGCCAAGGTAGACTTGCCGTGATCGATATGAGCGATTATAGAAAAATTGCGTATCCTGTCTTTTGGTCCTTTAGGATTCATATCTCTACTGCCTTCCTTGTGTTGATTGTGTGTCGCCCTCTCAGTCGGCGTTGCCGCCGACAGCTCTCCCAAAGGGAGAGCCAAGGAGACACACAGGGTTTGCGGTAACCACGGGAAAAACACCCGCCCTTGCAATAACCACAGATGACCGAGGGCGGTCATCCCTACAGCCCTGTTTACGCCCACGGGCGGCAAATTGCCGCCCCTACAGACCACCCTGCAATTTGTATGGGACGGTACGCACAGGGGTGCGTACCCTACGGGGAAAAACACCCGCCGCTGCGGCGGCACCCCGACGGCAATTAACAATTGACAATGAACAATTTACAATTATTGTAAATATAAATTTGCTGGCAAAAATAGAGTTAGATTCCTATAATTTCAAGCCCCCGTAACTGTACATTGTCCATTGTCAACCGTCAATTGTAGCAGACCACCCCGTCAAACACTATCGCAACTTTGTTGCGAGTGTTTGCCACCCCTCCCCAGAGGGGAATTGGAAATTTTAGTA
>WRME01000182.1 GCA_009777275.1 Oscillospiraceae bacterium | reverse complement strand
CTTGGCTCTCCCTTTGGGAGAGCTGTCGGCGGCAACGCCGACTGAGAGGGCGGGTAGGGGCGGCAATCTGCCGCCCGTGGTTATCACGGATTGTAGGGTACGCACCCCTGTGCGTACCGTGGTTACCGCATCGGCGGGTGTTTTTTCCCGTGGTTACCGCAATGGCGGGTGTTTTTTCTTGAATATTACCACTCAGCGAAACCGTAACGACGTAATGCTTCAGGGTCATTTTCGGCTATGCTCAAAATCCTCGCCGCCGCTCCGCTCGGTCTGCCCCGACCATATTCCCATGATTCTACGGTCTTTTTAGAAACACCGATAACATCGGCGAAAAAACCTTGTGACATATTTAAATTATCACGAATTTGCCGAATTTGATCGGCGGTATATTTTTTTAGCGGTGCCGCCGATACATAATGCGATTTCAATTCAATTTTACCCTCTGCGTGTTGAATCATTTCTTCTAATCCACGCTTAATGCTTTCCGATACATTCATTTCCTGCCATCTCCCTCTAATTCTTTTTCGGTCTGTACAATTATTTTTTTAAATATTTTACGTTCTGCCTGTGTAATGTTTTCTTTATTACTTTTTGGGTATGCGGTAATTAAATAAACACGCTCAAACACGACATAATCGACATACAAAGCACGGATGCCGCCACTCTTACCTGTGTTTTCGGGAGCAAAACGCATTTTTCGTAAACCCCCGGTGCCGCCGATAACAGCTCCTATTTGCGGATTGTTGACGATTTCATTTTCTAAACGCCTTCTGTCTTCCATATCAAGTCTCATAACTTCCCACTGTTTATCAAATTCTGACGTTGAGAAGAACATTCTGCCTTTATTTTTTATGACATCACCCTCTTTCTGTTCTTAGTATATCCTATTTAATAGGATATGTCAAGCAGGTAAAAATATTTAACTACGGTCGCCGTATTTACTTCTTTTTTATAGGACAGGCACATATATATATTTTAAACAGCGGAAAATCAAGGACGAGGAAGATGGAAGATGCAGGAGAACGCAGGGTATGTTCATTGTATAGGGTACTTAACGCCGCAGTTATGCCGATTGCTCGGCGATGTCCCTGATGATATAAAACGAAACGCGCGGGAAATACGGCTGAGAGCAGGCAGAAGCGTGGTTATTGATACAGGCGGCGGTCTTGGTTTTTTGAGGAAACAGGGAGGAACAACGGCGGAATTTGGCGGAGACAGCTACATAATTACAGCAGGCGAGGTAGCCGATGCCTTTAAAATAATCTGCGGATACTCGATACATTCCTATGCTGATGAGATACGGCAGGGATTCATCACGCTAAAGGGCGGTCATCGAGCGGGAATCTGCGGAACGGCAGTAACCGAAAACGGCAGAGTAACTTCGGCAAAGGACATAAGTTCGATCAATATAAGAATAGCCCGCAACATCCCCGGAATTGCAGACCAAGCCGTAAGGCATATATACAACGCCAAAGGAACCCTCATAGCCGGAATACCGGCCAGCGGCAAAACCACGCTGCTCAAGGGGATTATCAGCCGTTTTGCATCGGGCAGGGGAGGGTACAGGAGGGTAGCGGTTATCGATACGAGAGGTGAGTTGGGAGCGGCATTTTGCGGCGAACCGCAGAACGATGTCGGACAAACAGCCGATATTTTTGACGGCTATCCAAAGGGAGAGGGAATACTCATGGCCATTCGCACAATGTCGCCCGACATCATAGTTATAGACGAAATCGGGAGCAGGGAAGAGGCCGATTCTATCATGGAGTGCATGAACGCAGGGGTGAGCATCATCGCAACCGTCCACGCAGGAACGCCCCAAGAGCTGTCGAAACGGCGGCACATAATGCAGTTGGTAGAATGCGGTTCTTTTGAAAAGATAATATTTTTAGAAGGACGGGAACATCCCTGCAGAATAAAAAAGATAATGGGTGCGGAGGATTTGTATGCCTATTAAAATAATCGGCATGGCGGCCATAATAGCTGCGGGTGGTTTTGCGGGGTTGTATATGTCGGGCAGTCTGTCCAAACGAGTATCCGAGCTGGAGCTTGTTCTCCTGCTTATAGAGAGGCTCAAGACATCGATCAGATACAGCCATACCCACACATCGGTAATAGTAGCAGAGGCCGCATCGCATATTCCGCTGTCGTTTTTGAGCGACTGCCGTGATAACCTCGACCGTCAGCCGGGATTTCCCGTTGCATGGAGAACAGCTCTCGAAAGATACGACGGTAACCTCACCGCCGCAGACATACAAGCAGTAGGAACAATCGGAGGAATCCTCGGCTCCTGTGATGCACAGGGGCAGACTGAGGCACTCGAACTCACGGCCGAAAGAATCGGAGCCTGTCTCGAAGACGCGCGGAAAGAGCGGGACACAAAAGGCAAAATGTACCGCTCTCTCGGAATACTGGCAGGGGTTGGGCTATCAATAATATTAGCGTAGGAAGACATTTTTTTGCAACCACGAAAAGCACGAAAAGACACGAAATGTTTATGACGGACGGTACGCACAGGGGTGCGTACCCTACAGACCACCCCGTCAAACACTATCGCAACTTTGTTGCGAGTGTTTGCCACCCCTCCCCAGA
>WRME01000181.1 GCA_009777275.1 Oscillospiraceae bacterium | reverse complement strand
TTTGTCTCGCACCCTTCCGCGCGGGCTCTCGTCCCCTCGCCCCACAAGCAAGGGCGGAGCCCTGGCAGCCAGCACAAACAGCGGGAGCGGGTAGGGTACGCACCCCTGTGCGTACCGTCCTTGATAATCATCTCGCTTTTATCTACATTTTCTTAACCAAGCCCCAATACTCTTTTGCGGCCTGTTCATTCTTGTTGCTGCCGTATTTGTAATACTGTTTGCCCCGCACAGATTCGGGCAGATAGTCCTGTTTGACATATCCTTTGGGGTAGTCATGCGGATACAGATAATTTTGACCTGTGATTTGATTTCCCTCACCATCGCAGTGAACATTTTGCAGATGGCGGGGGATCTCTCCGGTAAGACCGCTTTTTATATCGGCTATCGCCGTATCCACGGCTACATAGGCTGTGTTGGATTTGGGCGATGTGGCAAGCAGGATAGCGGCATTTGCAAGGGGTATCCGAGCTTCGGGCAATCCGAGTTGTACGGCAGTATCAACGCATGACTTGACTATCGGTATAGCCCCGGGATAGGCAAGACCTATATCCTCACAGGCGATCACGAGCAATCGTCTGCAGGGCGAGATAATATCCCCCGATTCCAGCAGACGGGCAAGATAGTAGACGGCCGCATCAGGATCGGAACCTCGTATGGACTTTTGCAGGGCCGACATTAGGTCATAGTTTTCGTCCCCGCTTCTGTCGAACCTGAGCGAACTGCGTTGTGTGAGTTCTGCGGCAAGTTCGGGTGTGATAACCTTTCTGCCATCGCATATTTCGGCCGAAAGAACGCACAACTCAGCGGCGGTCAGCGCTTTGCGGGCATCCCCGCCGCATGAAGAGGCGATGATGTTTATCACAGATTCTCCGCAGTCTATCGGAATCTGCATCTCGGTTGACAGGGTGGAGATTCCTCGTTCTACCACCTTGACAATATCGGATGTTTCTATGGGTTTAAACTCAAAGACGGTAGATCGGCTGAGAACGGCGTTGTATATATAAAAATACGGATTCTCGGTAGTGGACGCTATTAGTGTGATACTGCCGTTTTCTATATATTCAAGCAGGCTTTGCTGCTGCTTTTTATTGAGATACTGTATTTCATCTATGTACAGGAGTATTCCCTCGCACCCCAGCAGGGTCTCGGTTTCGCCCGCTACAGCCCGTATATCGGCTATAGACATGGTTGTTCCGTTGAGTTTGTGGAGGCGTTTACCTGCTTTTTTAGCGGCAATCCTTGCGACCGTTGTCTTGCCTGTTCCGGAGCTTCCGTAGAAGATCATGTTAGGGATATTGCCGCTTTCGATGATCCTTCTGAGAGCCTTACCCTCGGATAATATATGAGATTGTCCTGCAACATCATCGAGAGAATCGGGGCGTATCCTTTCGGGAAGAGGTATATTCATCAGCCTTCATCCCCGCTTGTATCCGATGTTTCAGATTCCGATTCGTCTTCATTTGTATCCTCTATAATATCTCTTATAGCGGTGATTATGTAGTTGTTCTTGCTTATTCTGATCAGCTCGTACTCCATGTTTTTATACAAAACGTGTTCCCTATCCCCGCTCTCAGAGAGAGAGCCCCAACTCATTCCGGTTATCATATATGATACATTCAGGGTAAAGACATTCCCGCTTTTTGTGATCTTGTTTACCTGCGGGAAAAACATAGGCGACTGAATCATATCCGGGACTAAATACTCGTTTTTCTCCTCAGAATCGTCATAATCAATGCCGAACGCATCTGTGCTTATAGACTCATGCTCGAAGATAACATTCTCCCCGAACAATGACACGAGATTCTTCTCAACATCCGCTGCGGGAACAGAGATAGAATACTCGAATGTTGACGAGAATCTGTCCGGTCTGTTTTTGAGAATCACTTCCCATATCGCAGCGGTGATTTTGGTGGAATTTTGCAGATTGTTGACATCTTCAAAAGGCGGGACATCGCTGATTACTAAAGAGTATATCTCGTTTGCAAACATCTCCTTTTGATTGGTGTTCTTAAAGAAATTAACCGTTACAGAAACAGCAAAGACGGTAATGGTAACAAACCCCACCACCGAAAGAAAGACCATCACAAGACCCAGCGCCACAGTTCTGTTGGATTTTTTAACAGCGGCGGATTTTTTGGTTTTGGGCAGATCAACCTTGATCTTCTCCTCCGCCTCTACCCTCTTGTGTTTTTTGAGAATCTTCTCGATAATATTTTTCATTGCAAATTCCTCCTTATTTCATTTACAATCGCCGTGTTTGTGCCAACTATCCCTACACGCCCTCTCCGTCACGCCAAGGCGTGACACCTCTCCCAAAGGGAGAGGCAAGGTGACGGCAATTAACAGTTGACAATGTACAATTGACAATTATTGCAAATATAAATTTGCTGACAAAAACAGAGTTAGATTTCTATAATTTCAAGTCCCCGTAACTGTCCATTGTCCATTGTAAATTGTCAATTGTAGCAGACCACCCCGTCAAACACTATCGCAACTTTGTTGCGAGTGTTTGCCACCCCTCCCCAGAGGGGAATTGGAAATTATAGTATGCAAGCCCCTAATTCCCCTCTGGGGAGGGGTGCCGCCGCAGCGGCGGGGGGGTCTGTAGGGGCGGCAATCTGCCGCCCGTG
>WRME01000180.1 GCA_009777275.1 Oscillospiraceae bacterium | reverse complement strand
CCTCTGGGGAGGGGTGCCGCCGCAGCGGCGGGGTGGTCTGTAGGGGCGGCAACCTGCCGCCCGTGGACATAAACATGGCGTTTTTATATCCACGGTACGCACAGGGGTGCGTACCCTACCCCCTCATTTCCGCTATCGGGCTAAGTTTTTTCAGTATTTTTGCCACGGCTGAGTCGGCGTCGGCGTCGGTCAGGGTCTTTTCCTGCGAACGGAATGTCAGGGAGTATGATATGCTCTTTTTGCCCGGCTCGATTCCCTCGCCCTTGTAATCATACAAAAAGCTCACATTCTCGAGTGATTTTCCCGCCGATTCCGCAATGATTCCCTCTATCTCCATGCCGGGAACACGCTCATCGCAGAGTAATGTTATATCCCTCGTTATTGCCGGATATTTCGGCAATGGAGTGTATCGCTTCTGATCGGCGGCAAACTCCATCAACGCCTCGAGATCAATCTCGGCAAGATAAACCCGATCGCCTATATCATAGCTCTCGCAGACCTCTGATGCGATCTCTCCCATAGTACCTATTCGGGTTTGAACGATATAGAGGGCGGCGCAGCGGTTTTTGTGATATGTCGGCTTGTCATAATCGGCCGAAGCGGTCAGCCGCTTGCCGCAGAGTTCTTGACAGAGGGTCTCGATTATGCCCTTGAGGGTGTAAAAATCCTCATCATCGCCGTATATAGCTATCGACAACACACGCCGCTCCTGCGGCAACTCTCCCGACGACGGCAGATAGACAAAGCCTGATTCATAGAATCTGCCGGACAGATTGCGGTTGTTATAGTTAAATCCTACAACCTGCAGCATAGACGGAATCATCAGGGTACGCATTATCCCCGTGTCTTCACCGAGCGGATTTTCGATAACCACCGGATTTCGCATCGGGCAGACCTCAGGGAGTTTGATCCTATCAAAGCCTTTGACCGATGCAAAGGAATAGGTGCAGACCTCATTACATCCCGCAGAGAGCATGACCTCGTTGACCCTGCGGATAAAGGTCTGTGCAGGGGTGTAGGATCCGTTTGCAGTTCCTCTGATAACGGTTGAGGGGATATTGTCATATCCGTAAAACCTTGCGATCTCTTCGGCAATGTCGTATTTGTGGGTTATATCTCCCCTATATGTCGGGACTGTAACGGTGTTGTTGTCTACCGTCATCCCCAGGCTGCAAAGTATTGCGGTCATCTGTTCCCTGCTTATATCGGTACCCAGGAGTTTGTTGACCCAGTCATAGTCTATCTCTATCTCTGCGGGTTTGGGCAGATCGGTTTGTATATCAATAATCCCGGGAACTATATCACCCGCTCCAATCATCTCTACAAGCTCACAGGCTCGCATAACAGCAGTCTCACAAACAGACGGGTCAAGCCCTTTCTCGAATCTTTGTGACGAATCGGTTCTCAGACCCAACTTCTTGGATGTAGACCGCACACTCTGCCCGTTAAAGCAGGCCGACTCGAATACGACAACGGTAGTATCATCGCTCACTCCGCTGAGTTCTCCCCCCATCACTCCCGCTATCGCTACAGGCTTAACTTTGTCGCATATCATCAGCATATCATCCGACAGAATATGCTCGGATCCGTCTAACGCCGTGATCTTCTCACCCTCTTGGGCAGAGCGGACGACAATCCCGCCGCCTTCAAGATTGCGTAGATCAAAGGCGTGGAGAGGGTTGTATTCCAGCATAACATAGTTTGTTATGTCTACAATGTTGTTGATGGGACGGATTCCGCTCGCTCTCAGCCGCTCTCTCATCCACCTCGGGGATGGCGCTATCTTGACATTTTCGGCAACCATCGCAACATATCTCAGGCAGTTGGTCTTATCAACAACCTTGACGTCTATATAATCATCGACAGTCTTTGCTGATTGGCTGTATTTTACCTTAGGCGGGGTTATAGATAGCTTTTGCCCGAAAACGGCCGCCGTTTCACGAGCCAGTCCGGTCACAAAGAGACAGTCGGGACGGTTGGATGTTATCTCAAACTCTACTGTGGTATCATCCAGCCCCAATGCCGGAAGAGCATCTTGACCCAAGGTCAGGTCTTGACTGTCGGCGGTATCGAAAATGAATATGCCCTCTTCATCTGCATCGGGAAAGTCTTGTTTGGTCAGACCCAGTTCTCCGATCGAGCAGAGCATTCCGTTGCTCTCTTCGCCCCTGAACTTGCCCTTTTTTATCTCAAGCCCGCCAACCAGCTTGGCTCCGGCAAGCGCTACCGGAATCACTGCGCCCTCGTATAGATTTGTAGCGGCGGTGCATATCTGTATATGCTCGCTTTGCCCCGTATCTACCATGCAGATAACCAGCTTGTCCGCACCCGGATGCGGACGAATAGATGCAATTCTGCCTACTACAACATTCTTTATTGTATCCTGCGGACTTTCGCAACCCTCAACCTTCGACCCGCTCATGGTCATTCTATGAGCATATTCACCCGCATCTTCGCCCATTGTAACATAATCACCCAGCCACTTCAATGATAATTTCATAATAAAAAACCTTTCTTTAAACCTCTCTTAACTTATTCCTGCGGAAGACCACCCCATCGCTGCGGCAACCACGGACGAACGCAGTTCGCCCCTACAGACCACCCCGCCGCTGCGGCGGCACCCCTCCCCAGAGGGGAATAGGGGCTTGCATACTATAATTTCCAATTCCCCTCTGGGGAG
>WRME01000179.1 GCA_009777275.1 Oscillospiraceae bacterium | reverse complement strand
GATGGGGGAGGTCTACAACCCCTCTCAGTCATGCCCTCCCCGTCCCGCCACGGCGTGACACCTCTCCCAAAGGGAGAGGCAAGAAGATACACAGGGTTTGTGTAGGACGCTCTTGGCTCTCCCTTTGGGAGAGCTGTCGGCGGCAACGCCGACTGAGAGGGCGTTTCTACAGCAGACCACCCCGTCAAACACTATCGCAACTTTGTTGCGAGTGTTTGCCACCCCTCCCCAGAGGGGAATTAGAAATTTATAGTATGCAAGCCCCAATTCCCCTCTGGGGAGGGGTGCCGCCGCAGCGGCGGGTGTTTTTTCGACCGTAGGAAAATAAAAAACTTTAGTTGCTTTTTAATAAAAAATGATATATAATAAAAGAAATAACAAACAGAAAGGGTGGGACAAATATGTCCGCATTTGATGAAATTTTTGATAAGGTACGCACGGCGACCAACGCCGCAGGAAAGAAAACCGGAGAATTTGTGGAGATTCAGAAGGCTAAACTGCAGCTCTATCAACGCAGTCTTGAGCTGAACGCAGTCTATGAAAAGCTCGGAAATTCTGTCTACAACATGGTCAAGGCCGATTACAACGATGCCGAGGTTATCACAAAGCTGGTCAATGAGATCGACGGTGTGAAAAAAGAAATAGAGGATCTAAACGAAAAGATCGCCGACCTCAAGAATCAGATAATCTGTGAGGGATGCGGGAAAAACAACCCCTCCGATTATGGGTATTGCTATGCTTGCGGGAAAAAACTTCCCCGCAGTCAGACGAGCGATAGCGGAATGCCGTTTTGATCTATGGGTTCTAAAAGGGCATCCAGGGTAAAACACGGTTTTTTTCACGGAGCGGTTATACTTATGAGTGCCATGGTCATAGGTAAACTTCTCGGTCTTGTCTTCAAGGTGCAACTGATGCGTATTATAGGCGAAGTGGGCAACGGCTATTACACAATGGCCTACACCCTCTTCACGCCTATATATACCTTTACCGTGATAGGTCTTCCGGCTACTGTAGCTCGGATGATTGCGAGCTATACGGCTCAGGGCAGATTCCATGATATACGGAAGCTCAAGGTCATTTCAACCAAGCTCTTCCGTTTTTTAGGGTTGCTCAGTTTTCTTGTGATAGCGGGATTTGCCTGGGTCTTCACCAATGTGTTTATGAACACTCCTCCCGCATTTCTGAGCGTTCTGCTTATTGCTCCCGTCGCCTTGCTGGGTATAATGTCGGCGGTCTACCGTGGATATTTCGAGGGAATGCGGAACATGACACCGACCGCAATGTCTGAGATAATCGAGATTGTTATAAAACTCATCTTTAGCTTGGGTCTGGCATATCTCGTCTATCAAATGGGCGTTAGGGAGTTTAACCTGAGCGGCACCCTTTTCGGACAAGCCATAGAAAGCAGCGAAAGGCTTGAGATTCAGCTTGCACAGTACACAACCGCCGCCGCCATTGTCGGGGTTGCCATCAGTACGATGGGCGGACTTCTCTTTCTTTGGCTTACCTATAGAATCAAGGGGGACGGCATAACAAGAGAAGAGCTGGTCAATTCTCCCCCTGCGGCAAGAACTCCCTTTATCTTCAATAAGCTGATAAAATACGCTATCCCCATATCTCTCGGCTCGTTGATTCTCAACGCATCTTCGGTTATCGATCTTGTCACCGTCTACAACAGAATCGAACACGCCCTAAATGTGGGTTACGATAGGATAATGAACAGCTACGGGAGCTATATTCCTGCCGACATAAGGGTGGACGAACTTCCGAATTTCTTTTTCGGCGTATACGGAATGGTTCTGCTTTTAGGAAGCCTTATACCCGATTTTGTGCGGATGATCGGAAAAAGCGCACTCATCAACATTGCGGCAGTTTGGGCAGAGGGTGATAAATATAATCTGAAACGCAAGATAGAGGCCGTTACAAGGCTTACGGCATTTTTAGCCATGCCTGCGGGTGTGGGTCTGTTTGTCTTGGCAAACCCCATACTCAGCCTGCTCTTTCCGGGAATGGCCGGCGGCGTTGCTATAGCCGCTCCTGTCCTGGAGATTTTTTCGGTCAGCGTTATATTCATGTCGCTGGTTATTCCTCTCTTCAATGTCTTTCAGGCTATCGGACGAGCCGATCTCCCTCTAAAATTTATGGCGCTCGGCGCATCGCTGAAATTGATATGCAATTTTATTTTAGTGGGGATTCCGCAAATAAATCTCAAAGGCGCCCCAATCGGAACAATTTTGTGCTATTTTATAATACTGATCCTTTGCTTTACGGCTATCAGAAATATCGTCAAGATAAAGCTCGATTATATCGGCACCCTGATAAAACCCGCCGTTGCGGCAATATCCTGCGGTTTTGCGGCAAAATTAGTCCTCGGAGCCATGGAAAACGCCGCCCTAAACAGACTTATTCCGATACTGATTTCGGTGCTGACAGCGGTCATAATATACGCTGTATCGCTGATTATTTTACGCGCAATATCAAGCGATGATATAATTTCTTTGCCAAAAGGAGAAATTATTTCAAAAACACTTGCAAAATATAAAATTATAAGATATAATGGAAAAAATTAATGGAAAACACATACATTCGGATGTTTCATTGTGATATTTCAAAGGGTTTTCAATCCTATGGAAATAAATATTAAATTTTTTATGGAGGTCAAAAATTATGACAAAGGCAGAACTTATCAGTG
>WRME01000178.1 GCA_009777275.1 Oscillospiraceae bacterium | reverse complement strand
TCCCCAGAGGGGAATTGGAAATTATAGTATGCAAGCCCCAATTCCCCTCTGGGGAGGGGTGCCGCCGCAGCGGCGGGGTGGTCTGTAGGGGCGGCAATCTGCCGCCCGTGGTTATTGCGGCGTGTAGGGATGACCGCCCTCGGTCATCCGTGGTTGACGCAAGGGCGGGTGTTTTTCTCTGTGGTTATCGCAAACCCTGTGTATCCCCTTGGCTCTCCCTTTGGGAGAGCTGTCGGCGGCAACGCCGACTGAGAGGGCGTAAAATTCCCATTGTCAACCAAACTCAAAATAACGGTTGACAATATAGAGCATCCTATGTTACTATGGTGTCAAAGGAGGTGAGAGATTTGGTAAAAGAAAAGGTGCTGAGTATATTAGAGAAGAACAGGCTCTCGGTTGTGACGGGCGGCGATTTGGCCCGCAGTTTGGGAGTATCCCGCACATCGGTGTGGAAGGCGGTCCATGCCTTGCGGGATGAGGGTTATGATATACAGACCATCAGCAACACAGGGTATGCCTATATCAGCAGCAACGATGTCTTGAATCGGGAGTTTATACGCAAGAGGCTAAACACCAAAATACTTGGGAGCGAGATCGAGATTCTAAAGACCACCGACTCGACAAATTCATATATCAAACGCAAGGAATTAAATACCGCAAAAAACGGTCTTACCGTCATATCAGACGGACAGACGGGAGGACAGGGCAGGCTTGGACGGCCATTTTCGTCTGCATCCGGAGACGGGGTATATATGAGCTTCCTGCTCAAACCCCATATTCCCGCTGAGAATGTACAGTTTTTGACCATCTGCGCCGCCGTTGCAGTCTGCCGTGCCTTGCTGAATGTTTGCGGGGTATCGTCCCAAATAAAATGGGTCAACGATGTTTTTTGCGACGGTAAAAAAATATGCGGTATTCTAACCGAGGCCGTTGTATCGGCTGAGCTGGGTTCGGCGCTCCATGTCGTAGTAGGGATAGGAATCAATACCGGAACTATAGCAAAGGAGCTGGAGGATATAGCCGCATCTGTCTACACCGTCACAGGAAAGCGAGGATACAGAAACGATCTTATAGCAGGTGTTTTGTCCGAGTTTGAGGCTATCTATATAGAATACACCGAGACGGGTAACAAGCAGGGTATATTAAACGAATACACCGACAGACTGTTTATTTTGGGCAGGACGGTTATGGTAAACAGGTTTGACAGCTCATTTGAGGCGGTGGTAAAGGGAGTAGGCGATGGCGGAGAGCTTATAGTAGAAAACAAATCAGGCGAAAGAATAAAATTACAATCAGGAGAGGTTGGTATATTATGGTAAACAAAAACATTGCGATGATAACAAGATGCGCAGTATTTGCCGCTGTTTTAACGGTATGTTCGTGGGTGTCGGTACCCATGCCGTTCTCACTGGTACCCATCACATTACAGACTATGGCGGTTCTGCTAATAGCGGTAATGCTGCGTCCGACAGAAACCCTCTACACAACATTGGTGTGGATATTGCTGGGTGTTATCGGATTGCCCGTATTTTCGGGCTTTCAATCGGGAATAGGGACTATAATGAACTATACAGGAGGATTCATAATCGGATTTATCCCTGCGGCATGGCTGTTGTCATTCATCCTAAACAGCGGCCAAAACCCAAGCGAGGTCAGAGGCAAAATCGATGGGATAGGGTACATAAAACTCATAGCGGGCGTCCTGCTGTCGTCGGTTATTATATATCTCTTTGGCGTTCCGTGGTTTATGTATGTGCTTGACAAGAACTTGACCGAGGCATTAACCTTGAGCTGCCTGCCATATCTGCCCGGAGATGTCATCAAGGCGGTCGTTGTCATTGCGGCATACCCGGCATTGGCGAGGTTGAGGAGGTATGTGATCGTTCACACCCGATCATAGTGTGTCCACATAGACAAAACCCAAACAATCCCCTCATATATCGCTCCGTTTTCGTCAACTTCGTTATTTTCGTTAGGCAAAATCTCATACACAAAACGATGAGCGATATTTATCCGTCTTGAGTATTTACCTTTTAATCGTCCTTTAAGTTCTTCAAACGACTGCGATTTTTCAAAAGGGTCACGTTTGACTGTGGTGAAAATTTTTTCAACCTGCGGTCTAAGTCCGTTGCGTTCAATGTTCACCGCATCTTTTTTCGCTTGCCGTGAGTTTAAAACTTTATACATCAGTCCATAACTCCGATACTGAAATACCATTTGAAATCGGCTCTTTTGATGCAGCTTCAATCTTCTCTGTCATTCCGGGAATTGAGGTTAGATAATCAGTCTCGTCTGCATAGCCGGAACAAAATTTTTGAAAAGCGATAAACTCTACCACTCTCGCAATCATTCCATCAGACAAAGTATCTATCTGCGTTTTCACATACTCTCGTGTTGACATATGAACACCCCTTTTTATAAATAATAGCATAGATGTTAAATATTTGTCAAGTGTCAATTGTCCGTCACCTTGGCTCTCCCTTTGGGAGAGCTGTCGGCGGCAACGCCGACTGAGAGGGCGTTTCGGGGCAGACCACCCCGTCAAACACTATCGCAACTTTGTTGCGAGTGTTTGCCACCCCTCCCCGATGACAATTAACAGTTGACAATGTACAATTGACAATTATTGTAAACATAAATTCGCTGGCAAAAATAGAATTAGATTTCTATAATTTCAAGCCCCCGTAACTGTCCATTGTACATTGTTCATTGTCAATTGTCCGTCATTCCCCTCTGGGGAGGGGTGCCGCC
>WRME01000177.1 GCA_009777275.1 Oscillospiraceae bacterium | reverse complement strand
ATAATTTCCAATTCCCCTCTGGGGAGGGGTGGCAAACACTCGCAACAAAGTTGCGATAGTGTTTGACGGGGTGGTCGTCTCTTGGCGCCCTCGCAACGGCGGGTGTTTTTTCTTTTTCGTGTATTTCGTGGTTAATGAGAGGGAGCCTCCCGTATCCTCTGTTCACACAGCAAAAACATATCCACCAACTGCGGGTCGAAATGGGTTCCGCTTTCTTTTTTTATGATATTCACTGCCTCTTTGTGGGAGATTGCCTTTTTATATGTACGCTCGGAGGTCAGTGTGTCGTATACATCGACAATGGCCATGAGCCTGCCCTGGAGGGGGATGTCCTCTCCTGAGATACCATAAGGATAGCCGGAGCCGTCCCACTTTTCATGGTGATTTCCGGCAAGCAGCTTGGCGTGGTACAAAAAGTCGTTCTCGGGGGTGTCCTTTTCGATTTCTTTGATAATCTCAACACCGTACAGAACGTGTCCCTTCATTATCTCGTGTTCTTCTTCGGTTAATTGCTCCGGCTTCAGCAGAATATCATCGCTTATAGACATATTGCCTATATCATGCAGCTGGGAAGAGAGCACCAGGGAGTTTATATCCCACGACGCCATCTCTTTTTTACAGCAGCCATGCTCTATCATGGTATCGAGCAGAATCTGCAAATATCGCTGAGTACGCTCGATATGCTTGCCTGTGGCACTGTCTCTAACCTCTATAAAGTCAACCATTGTCTTGAGAACGATGTTTTGCAACTCTGTAATGGTTTTGGTCTTTTCGTTGAGGAGTATATGTAGGTTATCGTTATATCGTTGCAGTTCCGCCCTCTGCTGAGCCACAAGAAGATGCGCCTCTATGCGGCTGTTGAGGGAGGGCGGAGAGAAAGGCTTGAATATATAATCGGCCGCTCCTAGGTCAAGACCCTCCATCTCGCTCTTAGAATCTGTCCGCGCGGTCAGGAATATCACGGGAATATCAGCCGTTTCCCTGTCGCTTTTAAGAAGACGGATAACATCGTAGCCGTTCATTTCGGGCATCTCAATATCGAGCAGAATCAAATCCGGCACAACCCTCGTCAGCAGCTTGAACAGCTTTTCCCCGGACGGCACGGTGTATACCGAATAGTTCTGTATAAGAGCATTTTTTCCCACATTCAGGTTGGTAATATTATCATCAACCAAAGCTATCTTTTTGCGTTCTCTAAGCATATCACAACACCACCGAATCGTTTCTGTCTATATAATATCACATTATTATAAAAAAAGAAATAGATTTTGCGGAAATTTTTATGATTTTTAACGAAATTTTGAAAAGGCCCAGTTTACGCCAACGGATGACCGAGGGCGGTCATCCCTACTGTAATTTCGCCCTTCTCCCCATAGCCATCATTCTGTCTGTGTCTAAAATGCCGCCGGTTAGTATTTTTCCCGCAAGATGGGGGAGTTTGGCGGCGCTGGACAGGATTATGTCCTTAATCTCCAGAGCGCTTAGATGAGGCAGATATGATTTTAGCAGAGCGGCCGCTCCCGCTACATGAGGAGCCGCCATAGATGTGCCGTTCATGCGGCTGTATCTGCCGCGAAGATCGAGGCTGAAAACATCTACCCCCGGAGCCGCAATGTCAACGCTTGCAACGCCATAGTTTGAGAAAGACGCCAGCCTGTCGTTTGGAGCGGATGCCGCAACCGAGATGATATTATCGCTGTCGTAGGATGCGGGATAGACAGGAAGACGGTCGTTGTCATATCCGTCGTTTCCTGCCGCAACGACATACAGACCCTCATACTGCTCAATGGCGTATTTCAGGCTGGGCGAATAGAATCTGCCGCCCCAGCTGTTGTTAAGAATAAATATGTTGTTTCTGATAGCAAAGGCGATCGATGCTATCGCAGCGTCAAGGCTCATGCGGTTGTCCCCGATCCGCAGGGATGATACCTTTACATTCCAGCAAACCCCCGCAACCCCGATATGATTGTTACCCACGGCGCCGATCGTGCCCGCAACATGGGTACCGTGACCCGTTATGTCCATAGAATCACGGTTGTTTCTGACAAAATTCCATCCGTTGACAATCCGTCTGTTTGATGACACCCACATATTTTTTATAATATCAGGATGGTTGTGGTCTATACCGCTGTCTACAACCCCAACGGTAACATTCGGGTTTCCCGTAGCATAATCCCATGCGCGCGGAGCCTTTATTTTTTTCATCCCCCATAGATCTCCGAAATACGGGTCATTTGGAATCACATACGCATCAGACAGATAATTAGGCTCGGCATAGACCACGCCCAGGTTTTCCGACAGTTCCGCCGCCGCCTGTAACACCGCTGACATCTCTTGGTTTTTTAGATGAACCAACACAACCCCGCCTATATCGGTTTTTGGGCTGATTTTTCGGGACTTTTGGGACTTGATCAACAGATCAACCTTTTGATACTCGATACCGGACAATGCCCGATTGATGTAACCGATCGGATCGCTCGATTCGACAAAGCCTTTATGTAGGTCTACTATGACCTTCCCCGCCTCATATGCGGTATTGTAAAAATAATTTTGCACCTATATCATCCTCCTGTGCTATAGTATGAAGAATGGAGGGGATTTGGTGCGTACCGCCCTCTCCGTCATGCTAACGCATGACACCTCTCCCAAAGGGAGAGGCAAGGAGACGGACAGGGTTTGTGGTGACCACGGATGACCGAGGGCGGTCATCCCTACAGACCACCCCGCCGCTGCGGCGGCACCCCTCCCCAGAGG
>WRME01000176.1 GCA_009777275.1 Oscillospiraceae bacterium | reverse complement strand
TGCCACCCCTCCCCAGAGGGGAATTGGAAATTATAGTATGCAAGCCCCTATTCCCCTCTGGGGAGGGGTGCCGCCGCAGCGGCGGGGGGGTCTGTAGGGATGACCGCCCTCGGTCATCCGTGGTTATTGCAGCGGCGGGGTGGTCTTGCTACAACTGTCAACCCTCCATCATTTCCCCGAACGCATCGGGGAGGTTCTTGTGATATTTGCGGCGGTTGTGGTATGATCGGTTTACCGCAAGTTCTGCGGGATAACGCTTGGTCAGTATTTTCAGCGTGATGATATATGCCGCCAACAGCAGAAGTCCCGCTAATGTGAGGGCGATTCCCCAATACAGTCCCGGGGTTGTGTACTTAAAGCGAATCACAACGCCGTTACCCTGCTGTGCATAGACGGCCATAAAGCCTATGTTTGCCTCTATGATGTCGGCCTTTACGCCGTTTACATAGGCCTCCCAGCCCTTGTCATAGGGTACTGAGAAGAAGACAAGATTGCTCTCCTTCATATCTATACGCGCAGTAAATCCCCTGTTGTCGGTCTCGAAGGAATATGCGGCCGAATTGCGGCGGTCTTTGCAATCTTCCAGCATCGAGTTGTCGGTCATGCTATTGAGGTCGGAGGAGCTTATAGGTTTCATCAGATAGCCGTATCCCTGTATATCCTCACTGCTTAGGACCAACGAACGCAGCATAATGCGGTCCTTGTGCCTGTCGGGACGCTCGGATAGCTTTTCTTGGGATATATAGTAATCATAGGTAAATCCCATGGGTATAAAGCTCTTGTTCTCGTATATATTGAATCCGTTACGCTCTGCGATGACCTCAAATCCGGGGATGAAAACCTCAGTCTTCTTATCCGATTCGTGCATCAGATATTTTACCGATGTCAGGTGTCTCAGTCCCGCTTTAGATAGCTTGGGACGGGATGCTACCGTGCGGTTTTCGTTCGAGTTTTCGGCTATCTCGTTATAGAATCTCATTATCGATGGCGGGACAATGCTATGAAAGGCGTTTATGGTCGGTTTGTTCCACATCATGCCCCAGTTGTCCATACCGTTCTCTATGTCGATACGATAGAACTCATCGTCAGGCAGTTCCAGACTGTCACCGCCGTATATACCCATATCCACTACCTGTCTGTAGTCATACTGTCCCTCCAGCCTGCCCCATGATATGGTCGTAAATCCGCAGACAAAGGCAATGGCACAAATGGATGCGGCCGATGCGGTAAAGAACTTCTTCCCATCCTCCCTGAAATATTTTATTATAATATAGGAGCATATCACACACACAAGACCGATAGCGATGTTTATTCCGAATCGGTCGGGATATTTGAGGAGTCCTCCCCATGACCACGCTATGTCACCCTCCTCCCTGTACGGAAAGACAGCGATTAGTGAGAAGACCGCCACAATCAGCAATGTCCACTTGATTCCCTTTGTAAAATCGACGGCTCTGTTCTCAAGCGCTATTATGGTAGCAAGGCACATGATCAATACAGGCATATAGAACCATCGGGCATAGTATGTGCTGTTGATGCCCGAAAAGAGTGAGTTTAACCCGGGAACGAGTGCCATGATAAAGGAGACTATGAGAAGACGTCTCACCCAATGCCGCTTAACCTGCGTCAAGAATGCAATAACCCCGCTCATGCTGAATAGCGGCAGGAATGCCGATACAGATGACCATGACGAATTTGATTCGGGGAAAAAGTTCAATCTGCCCGGAATATCGGCGGGAAAGAAGAGGCTCTGGAAGATCTGTGCATATCGCTGGGGATTGTCTCTGAATCTGTTTTCGGCGGCGTTGCTGTATGATTGGTAGAACAACCACTCGAATCCGTTGAAGACATTGTTAAGTCTCGGATTTCCCGACAGGGCAAGGACAGAGGGCAATAAAATCACACCCGAGATTAGAACGCCTATTGCCGCCTCTCCCGCTATCATAAGCATCTTTTTGAGATCTATCCTAAATTCGTCACAGTTGCTCCGCAGCAGGAAGTATATAAACACAAATACTATCTGCCCGAAAAAGAAGTAGTAGTTCATAATACTGCAGAGGGCAATGGCGGCGGCAAAGTATCCCCGCCGATTGTTTACCACCAGTTCCTCAAGCGCAATAAGCAGGAGCGGGAAGACGACCGCAACATCGAGAAAGTGGTTGTAGAATGTATTGTAGATCATATATGACGAAAAGGCGTACATCAGTGCGCCGATAACCGCCAGATTGTCGGTCTTGACAAACCGTCTCAAAAAAGCATATGAGGTTACGGCCGCCAATGTGTATTTCAGCACAAAGAGCGGCGCCATCAGATATGGCACTATGGCGGACGAAAAGGGCAGTGTCAGCCAAAAAAACGGACTGCCGAGCAGGTAGAAGGAATATGAGCCTATAAAGTTTGCCCCGAGATCGGTGTTCCAGTTCCACCAGATGTTGCCGTCCTTGACGGCCTGATTGGCCAGCTGATAAAAGGGTATCTGCTGAACATTGTAGTCACCGAAATACAGGAACAAACCCCTGTCCTGTATCAAAAAGGGAACAAAGATAATCACACTCAAAACAGCCGCAATCAGCGCTGTTTTTTTATATCCATCGTATTTAGAAATATGCAGGCGACATCCCTCCTTTGTGTAATCCTACTGCATCCGTGATAATCACGGGCGGCAGATTGCAGCAGACCACCCCGTCAAACACTATCGCAACTTTGTTGCGAGTGTTTGCCACCCCTCCCCAGAGGGGAATTGGAAATTATAGTATGCAAGCCCCAT
>WRME01000175.1 GCA_009777275.1 Oscillospiraceae bacterium | reverse complement strand
GGGCTTGCATACTATAATTTCCAATTCCCCTCTGGGGAGGGGTGGCAAACACTCGCAACAAAGTTGCGATAGTGTTTGACGGGGTGGTCGTCCCTTGGTGCCCTCGCAAGGGCGGGTGTTTTTCTCCGTGGCTCTTACAATTTCTGTGGGTATTCTTGCCTCTCCCTTTGGGAGAGGTGTCACGCCGGGGGCGTGACGGAGAGGGCGACATTCTTAATTCTGCATTGATATAATAATTCCTCACGGTTGTTGAGCTGCGGGTCGTCTATTACCCTTTCGAGCAGGTAGCTGAGTGTTTCTCCTATCTTTTTACCCTGCGGTATTCCTATGTCGAGGAGGTCTTTGCCGTTTATTGCGAGATCGCCGAGTGTTACGGGCGGCATAGATTCTATGATTCCTACTATCTCTTTTTTTATGGCCGCAAGCTCCCGTCCGTATTTTTGTGCGGTAGAGGGGGTGAGGGCTGATATGTCGGCGGCCTTTAGCTCCAACAGCAGCATGAGCAGATCGGGACCCAGATCTGCTATGAGTTTTCTCATCTGCTTTTGGTTTTCGGGCAGGGTCATGTGCCTGTCAACAAGTCTGCGTACCGTTGTTATCTCCTTGCGGCTGTATCTTAGGCGTTTCATTATCTTAGAGGTCATCTCTCCCGATATTTTCGAGTGTCCGAAAAAATGCCCTATACCGTTGTCGTCCTCCCCGTAACAACGGGGTTTTCCTATGTCGTGGAAAAACGCCGACAGCCTTAATATAAGCTCGGGACGTATATAGTCAACGGCGTTCAATATATGTTCGCTTATTGTTGAGCAGTGGTGCGGGTTGTTCTGAACAAATCCGCCGCATGGTGTAAATTCGGGTATAAACTCATCAAATATGCCATTGTCGAGCATGATACGCAACACGCCTGACGGCTGAGGGGATGTGAGGATTTTGTTAAACTCTTCGCGTATGCGTTCCTTTGCGATATTTTTGAGCAGACCTTTGTTATCGGCCGCAGACTTCAGGGTATCAGGGTCTATGTCAAACCCCAAAACAGCGGCAAATCTGAACATTCTCATAATACGCAGAGCATCCTCACCAAACCGCCGCCGGGCATTACCAACGCATCTGATAACACCCGCCGCTATGTCACCCTCTCCGCCAAACGGATCTGTGATCTTATTGCCGTCATAAGCTATGGCGTTTATGGTAAAATCCCGCCGCTCTATGTCGGCTTCTATGGTCTTGACAAACTCTATCGACGATGGTCGGCGATGGTCGGTATAATCACCGTCTTTACGAAAGGTTGTGATCTCAACCGGTATTCCGTCTGTGATAACGGTGACCGTCCCGTGCCGCAGTCCTGTTTCTATCACACGCTCTTTGCTGAACACCGCCTTGACACGGCATGGAGTTGCGTCTGTGCAAATATCATAGTCGGAGGGAATCCTGCCCATAACAAAATCGCGCACGCATCCGCCTACAAGGTAGGCGTTGTGTCCGCTTGACTGCAGTTTATTCAGAATAGCTAATATCTGTACCGGAATATTCATACGAAACTCATTTTAAATACTGCTCGATTACATAATTCGGGCGTTTTTTTACTTCTTTATATATCTTGCCGATATATTCTCCTATAATCCCGAAAGCGAGCAGCTGTATTCCTCCCAGCGCCCAGATAGAGGCAACTATCGTTGTCCAGCCGGGTACGGTGATTCTTAACACAAAGCAGGCAAGTGCATATGCAAAAACCAGCAGACTTATGAAGAATATAGACACACCCAGCCACAGAACCATCCGTATCGGGCGTACCGAAAAGGATGTAATACCGTCAAAGGCAAATGCCAGCATCTTTTTAAGAGGATACTTGGACTGGCCCGCAAAACGCTCATGGCGTTTGTATTCAACAATGTCTGATTTATATCCCACAAGCGGAACCATTCCCCGCAGGAAGAGGTTTACCTCCCCAAACTCGGACAGCGAATAGAGGGCGCGCTTGCTCATAAGGCGATAATCGGCGTGGTTGTAGACAATATCCACACCAAGACCCTTCATCAGCTTGTAGAACGCCAACGCAGTCGTCCGCTTAAAGGATGTATCGGTCTCTCTGCTTGACCTAACGCCGTACACAATGTCACAGCCGCCTTGATATTTCTCAATAAAGCGATCAACCGCATCTATATCGTCCTGCAGGTCGGCATCGAGAGATATGCAGAAATCGCAGTGTTCCTTAACCGTCATCAGCCCGCCCAGCAGAGCGTTTTGGTGTCCTCTGTTGCGGGATAGCTTTATGCCCTGTATGTGATGGTCATTCTCGCAAAAGCGGGTGATCATCTCCCATGTGGCGTCCTTGCTTCCGTCGTCGACAAAGACGATCCTGCTCTGCTCGTCTATCTTTTTCGACTCTATAAGACTGTTCAGTTTTGCTGTCAGCCTCGACACAGTCTCCGACAGAACCTCCTGCTCGTTATAACACGGAACGACAAAATATAGAATGTTCATTAATAATTAACTGCTCCTTTGTATGCTTTTTTTCTTTTTCAACCACGAAATACACAAAAATCACGAAATGTTTTTAAGGGCGGACGAACGAAGTTCGTCCCTACAGGGCATCACCAAAATCCATACCCCTTGCAGGAAGACCACCCCGTCAAACACTATCGCAACTTTGTTGCGAGTGTTTGCCACCCCTCCCCAGAGGGGAATCGGAAATTATGGTATTCAAGCCCCAATTCCCCTCTGGGGAGGGGTGCCGCCGCAGCGGCGGGGGGGTCGGATCCTGGTGCCGCCGCAGCGGCC
>WRME01000174.1 GCA_009777275.1 Oscillospiraceae bacterium | reverse complement strand
GACAGCTCTCCCAAAGGGAGAGCCAAGAGTGCCCTATACAAACCCTGTGTATCCTCTTGCCTCTCCCTTTGGGAGAGGTGTCATGCGTTAGCATGACGGAGAGGGCGTAATTGTCCATTCTCCATTGTCAACTGTTAATTGTCCATCAGCCCTATTATAAACACAAATTTACAATTTCACAATAGTTTTTTACAAATATCTTCTTATTTTTTATTGACGGATAAAAAAACATCCTGTATAATAGGTAGCAAAGGAATGATTATATGGAATTTGAGACTGTTATCGGGCTTGAGGTTCACGCTGAGCTTTCGACCGAATCTAAGGCATATTGCGGATGCGCTAACAAATTCGGCTCTGAGGTAAATACATTTTGCTGCCCCGTCTGTCTTGCGATGCCGGGGACATTGCCCGCTCTTAACGAGAAGGTTGTGGAATATGCCGTTAAGATGGGGTTGGCGTTAAACTGCAAAATCAACACTATTTCTAAGCAGGACAGAAAGAATTATTTCTACCCTGATTTGGTTAAGGGATACCAGATTTCACAGTTTGACATACCCATCTGTCAAGACGGATACCTTGACATAGTTGTAGGCGGTGAGAGCCGCCGTATAGGGGTTACCCGACTGCATATAGAGGAAGATACCGGGAAGTTAATACACGACAGCGCCTTTGCGGGAACGCTTATAGACTTTAACCGATGCGGAGTTCCGCTTATCGAGATTGTATCAGAGCCTGATCTGCGTTCTGCGGCGGAGGCTAAGGCATATCTTGAGACAATACGTTCGTTCTTGATTTTCTTGGGAATCTCTGATGCCAAGATGCAGGAGGGGTCTATACGATGTGATGTCAATGTGTCGGTGCGGGAAAAGGGCGCCGACAAGCTGGGCGTTCGCTGTGAGATGAAGAATGTCAGCTCTTTTTCGGGAGCGGTCAAGGCGATAGAATACGAATCAAACCGTCATAAGAGCATACTCATGTCGGGCGGAACCGTCTCACAGGAGACCCGCAAGTGGGACGAGAGCAGCGGAACCACCATACTAATGAGAAGCAAGGAAAACGCCCTCGACTATAGATACTTCCCCGAGCCTGATCTGAAGACCCTTGTTGTACCGCAGGAGTTAATAGACAGACTAAAATCGCAGATACCCGAAATGCCCAACCAAAAGGCAAAACGATATATATCCGAATATAATCTCGGACAGGCTGATGCCGAGCTTATCGCCTACAACACCGATAGAGCGGCATTGTTTGAGGATACCCTCAGCCTGAGAAAACTATCCCCCAAGAGCGTCTGCAACTGGATTCTTACCGATATTACACGCAAGACAAACGAGAAAGGCTGTTCGGCCGCCGAGCTTGGGATAACCCCCGCAATATTAGCCGAAATAACAGATCTTGTTGACAGCCGCAGAATCTCAAACACCTCAGGAAGAATCGTGCTGGAAGAGATTATAGCATCCGGCGGTAAAGCAAACGCCGAAGATATTATAAAAGAAAAGGGTCTGGAGCAAATATCGGATCAGTCGGCTCTTGCCGCTATAGTTGACAGGGTCTTGGGAGAAAACCAAAAATCGGTTGACGATTACAACGCTGGCAAGACCAATGCGCTGGGATTCCTGATAGGACAGTGCATGAAGATGTCTAAGGGACAGGGAAACCCGTCGCTGATGAAGGAAATGGTACTGGCAAAAATAGTAGGATGATAAGCAGATAATTTTGGTATATTGCGGTGCTATGTAAAATATAATTTATAACGGGACGTGACATCCCCCGTCTCTTTAGGGCGGGGATACACTTTCCGGCGAAAGCGGGGGTATGAAAATGAGGATTGTTAAAATCATTTTAATATCTATCTTTGCTTTGTGTGTTCCTTTCGTGGTCTTTTTGATATACGATGCCGTCTATGCAAGCCAACCGTCACCCTTCAGAGAGGATCCCGTAACCGATGTCTTTGTTTGGTCAAGGCAGGATTCGGTGGCTCTCGGCGAACCGGATGAGCCCGAAAAACCCGACATTCCCGAAGAACCTCCGGAACCGCCTCTTCCCGATCGCAGTGTCCCGGTTGCATTTCTCACCTTTGACGATGGTCCGAGCAAATACACCGAACGCATACTTGAGATCTTAGAAGAACACGAGGTCAAGGCAACCTTTTTTGTTATCGACAAACCTATGTATGACGACCTCTACAAAACCATATACGACTCGGGAAACGAGATTGCCCTACATAGCGCTTCGCATGAATATAAGCAAATCTATGGCAGTGAAGAGGCCTTTTTTGAGGACTATTACAGCCTGCAAAACAAGATATACGATCTGATCGGAGTGCGTCTCTGGACATACAGATTCCCCGGAGGAACCAGCAACACAATCGTTTCAAGGACCGTGCTGAACGATATATTTGTAAAACTCCGCGCTAAAAACATAAAATATATCGACTGGAATGTTTCTTCCAACGACTGCAACGTAAGGGATAGCAACAAGATAATAAACAACGTGGTCAAAGGTGCCAAGGAAACGGTAAAGATAGAAAAAAACAACAATGAGGCTATGATTCTTTTACATGATACCAACCTCAGTCTTCCATCGGTAAACGCCCTTTCCGAGATTATAACCCAACTTAAAGAGGAGGGCTTTGTCTTCGACACCGTCTCAAACGCAACCAATCTGTCCCAGCATAGAAAGTTAGCGGAGTGAGGGCGGAGAAAAACACCCGCCGCTGCGGCGGCACCCTCTTTACGAAAGAGGGCAGGGGCTTGAAATTATAGTAGGGTATGCACCCCCGTGCATA
>WRME01000173.1 GCA_009777275.1 Oscillospiraceae bacterium | reverse complement strand
CCCTCTTTACGAAAGAGGGCAAGGGGCTTGCATACTATAATTTCCAATTCCCCTCTGGGGAGGGGTGGCAAACACTCGCAACAAAGTTGCGATAGTGTTTGACGGGGTGGTCTGCCCCGAAACACCCTCCCACTCCGTAGGGATATGGGTAGCCCGTAGGGTACGCACCTCCGTGCGTACCGTCCTATACAAACCCTGTGGGTGTTCTTGCCTCTCCCTTTGGGAGAGGTGTCACGCCGTGGCGTGACGGAGAGGGCGGCATTCTGCATTCTTAATTCTGCATTGATATGAGGAGGTTTATCATGTCCGGATTTTTTTCAATGCTTCTGCGAATGAAATATATCAATCGCTGGGGGCTGATGCGAAACACATATAACGAGAATCTGTCGCAGCATTCGTTTGATGTTGCGGTGATTGCCCATGCTCTTGCTCTTATAGGCAACATCAGGCTGGGGAAATCCACCGATGCCGATAAGACGGCGGTTTTGGCATTGTTCCACGATGCCGAGGAGATACTCACGGGTGATCTTCCAACCCCGGTCAAGTATCACGATGAGAGCATGAAAAGAGCCTATGGCGAGGTCAAGCAGGCGGCTGTCGGCAGGCTTATCGCCCTGCTTCCTGATGATATGAGAGGGATATACAGCGGTATATTTGACATGGAGGATGCCGAAGACGAGATAAGGGATATTATCAAGGCGGCAGACAAGATAGCGGCGCTTATAAAATGTATAGAAGAAGAGACGGCGGGAAACAGAGAATTTGCCCGGGCGAAAGAATCGCAGTATTCCGCTATAAAAGGCTTAGGGCTTGCTCAGGCCGATATATTTATGGCTGAGTTTTTACCCGCATTCGGATTGACGCTCGATGAGCATCCGGAAATAATTCCCAAATAAATTGAGATTTTCTATTACTCTTTTGCTTGTTGTGGAATATAATGGTTATATATTCCATTTATGAAAGAAGAGGGTAATAATGAAAAACATGAAGGTCCGGGTAAAACTGCTCACGGGATTTATTATAGTAACCGCTATAGGAATACTTCTCGGAACGGTCGGAATAGTATCTACAATGACGATAAAATCAAGGTCGGAGGATATATCGCTATTACAGGAGACGGGCAAGGGAGTGGCCGATGTTCTGAATGCCCACTACAAATGGCGTCACGAGCTTTCAGAGGCGGCTCTTACGGGAGGAGACTTTACAGGTTCGCTTAATCCGGACACCTGCGCTCTCGGAAAATGGCTGAGCGGAGATCAGGCAAAGGGTGTGACCGATACAACGGTACTAAGTCTTCTTGGCAGGATCGAGAGCCCCCATCATCTTATTCATACAGAGGCCGAAGCGACTGTGGCTATGATAAAGGCAGGTAATTTAGATGAGGCAAGAACAGACCTTGCAGAACATATATTCCCCGAAACGCAAAAGGTCATCGATCTATTAACCGAGATTTCGCAGAGATTTGATCAGCTTATAGAAGAGGGGAACCAAAACATACTCAGCGTTGAGAACGGCTTTGTTGCGGTCATTATAGCGCTGATTATAGCGGCATCCGCTATTAGTGTGTATATGGCCATCTATATATCAAACATGATAAGCAAACCGTTGCTGCCTATGGGTGACTTTTTTGAAAAGGCGGGAACGACAGGCGACATATCGCTGGGAGAGATCGAAAAGGAAGCCATAGCTAAATACTCACAGTACGGCGATGAATTGGGTCAGCTTACACGATCGGCCGTCAAGTTTGTATCTAAGATAACCGATGTCAGTCAGGTGCTGGAAAGGGTAGCGGCGGGAAACCTAGACAACGATGTTTCGGTTCTGTCGGACAAAGACAACATGGGCGTATCGCTCAATGATATGATGAACAGTCTTAACCAGATGTTTGAGGACATCAACGCATCTGCGGCACAGGTGTCTATCGGGTCAAAACAGGTTGCAGACGGGGCGCAGTCGTTGGCACAGGGTTCGACCGAACAGGCCGCATCTGTAGAGGAGCTGTCAAGTTCTATAGGAGAAATAGCAGCAAAAACAAAAGAAAATTCGGAAATGGCTAACAAAACGGCAAAACTTGCCGATACTATAAGAGGAAACGCCGAAAAGGGCAGCCGTCAAATGGATGAAATGATCACCGCTATGGATGAGATAAACCACGCAAGCCAGAGCATAGGCAAGATAATAAATGTTATCAACGACATCTCGTTTCAGACCAACATACTTGCGTTAAACGCCGCTGTAGAGGCGGCAAGAGCGGGACAGCACGGTAAGGGATTCGCAGTTGTGGCGGAGGAGGTCCGCAACCTTGCCACAAAAAGCGCAGAGGCCGCCAAAGACACAGAGACTATGATACAGGACTCTATCAAAAAAGCCGAACTCGGTGCCAACATCGCAGGAGAAACATCGATCAGTCTTACCGAGATAGTATCGGGAATAAACCAGAGCAGTCAGCTTATAGACGACATAGCAAAATCGTCCGAGGAGCAGTCGCAGGGAATATCGCAGATAAACATAGGCATAGACCAGGTTGCCCAGGTTGTCCAGCAGAACAGCGCCACAGCACAGCAAAGTGCAGCCGCATCAGAAGAGATGAGCAGTCAGTCGGCTATGTTAAGTGAGAGTATTAAGAGGTTTAAACTGAAGAGAAGAAGGTGACGGACAATTGACAATTACGCCCTCTCCGTCATGCCCTCTCCGTCACGCCAAGGCGTGACACCTCTCCCAAAGGGAGAGGCAAGGACACCCACAGGGTTTGCAATAACCACGGATGACCGGGGGCGGTCATCCCTACAGACCACCCCGCCGCTGAGGCGGCACCCCTCCCCACAGGGGAATGGGGCTTGC
>WRME01000172.1 GCA_009777275.1 Oscillospiraceae bacterium | reverse complement strand
TGTTATTCCCTTACAGGAAGACCACCCCCTCAAACACTATCGCAACTTTGTTGCGAGTGTTTGCCACCCCTCCCCAGAGGGGAATGACGGACAATTGACAATTTACAATGAACAATGGACAGTTGTAATTTCAAGCTCTGTAGGGTACGCACCCCTGTGCGTACCGTCCTTAATAAATATTTCGTGTCTTTTTGTGCTTTTCGTGGTTGCAAATAATTGTAAATTATTCATTGTCAACTGTTAATTGTCGTCGGGGGTGCCGCCGCAGCGGCGGGGTGGTCTTCCGTAGTTATATTTCCATTATTTCTTTTTCTTTAGCAACGCTCAGGTCGTCGATAATCTTGATAAATTTATCGGTGATTTTTTGCATATCCTGTTCGCTGTCGTTGAGTGCGTCTTCGGTGAGTTCGGATTTTTTCTTGAGCGCCTTTAGATGCTCGATAACATCACGGCGTATGTTGCGAATGGCAACCTTGGTATCTTCCTTGAGTTTGTGAATCTGTTTTACTATGTCTTTACGTCTTTCTTCGGTAAGAGGCGGGAAAACTATCCTGATTACCCTCCCGTCATTGTTGGGTGCAATGCCTAAGTCGGAGGCGTGTATAGCCTTTTCGATGCTCGATATTGTCGATGGGTCAAATGGTTGTATGGACAAAATCCTCGCTTCACTTACCGATACGGCTGCCATTTGGTTAATCTGGGTTGGTGTGCCGTAATAATCAACCTTGATTTTGTCAAGCAAAACAGGGTTAGCCCGTCCTGCTCGTATAGCCGCAAACTCGCCCTTCATCACCTCAATCGACTTGTTGATTCTCTCCTCTGATTTTTTAATCAATTCGTGCATACCTACATCTCCTTTTTATTTATTCGGGGTATATCCCCTTATTTTACAACGGTTCCGACATTTTCACCCAACACGGCGCTTAGTATGTTTTCCGGCTTGTTAAGATTGAATACCAAAATCGGAATGTCATTATCCTTGCACATAGATGCCGCTGTCGAATCCATGACCTTGAGACCCTTCGCCAGCACCTCATCAAAGGTTATCTCATCATACTTTACCGCATCATTATGCTGATTGGGGTCTTTGTCATACACCCCATTTACCATGGTTGCTTTTAGGATAATCTGCGCTCCGATTTCTGCAGCTCTCAGCGCCGACGCCGTGTCTGTCGAGAAAAACGGGTTTCCCGTGCCGCATCCGAATATGACCACCCTGCCCTTCTCAAGATGCCTTACCGCCCTGTTGCGAATATATGGTTCTGCAACCTGCTGCATGACAATGGCGGTCTGAACTCTTACATAAACGCCCATGTTCTCTAAAACATCGGCAACGGCAAGAGCGTTCATAGCGGTGCCGAGCATACCTATGTGATCGGCGCGGGTTCTGTCCATGCCTCCGGACGAACGCCCCCGCCAAAAGTTGCCGCCGCCTACTACAATGGCAACCTCCACGCCTGATTCGGCGCATTTCTTTATATTCTCGCAAATGTTTGTAATAACACTATAGTCAAGACCAAAATGCTTGTCACCCGCCAACGCCTCTCCGCTGAGTTTTAACAACACTCTTTTATATTTCGGACACATACACGGCCCCATCCTTTCAAGCAAATCAAGATACTATTAATATTCTACAATATTATGGTGTTTTTGTAAAGTGTTATTAAAAAATAATTCTGCATTCTGATAAAAGCAATCCGCAATAACCACGGGCGGCAGATTGCCGCCCCTACAGCCCTCTCAGTCGGCGTTGCCGCCGACAGCTCTCCCAAAGGGAGAGCCAAGAGTGTCCTATACAAACCCTGTGGGTGTCCTTGCCTCTCCCTTTGGGAGAGGTGTCACGCCGTGGCGTGACGGAGAGGGCGACATTCTTAATTCTGCATTCTGCATTGTATTGGTTCATCAGACTCAGGCGCTTCAAACAGAGTGAAGGGGTCGATGTCGATGCACTTGCGGAGGTCTCTGTTTCCCTCTAAATCCCATGCGGCGGTATCGTTGAGTACGGTCAGGGTGCCTTTGAAAATCTCAATATCCTCTAAAGGAGCAAAGACCGTATCCGGTTTGATTAGCGGTTTTACATTAAAACAACGTACCGACCCATCGTTAAAATAAGAATACACCTTATAATCATCGGTTGCAACTGCCTGCAAAACCTGCGGAAAAAAACGTGTGAAATCAATCCCTTGCATATGCTTACCTCCTATCACATCAACGGACTTATGTCATTTAACAGCTTACCGTCTCTTGCTAATTCCCAATTTTGCATAAGTTCGTCTGAATGCAGTTCGCACCACGCTAAAACAAGCTTTAGCTGTTTGTTGGGAAGAAATCCATTAGTCAGCTGAGCCTTTCTTATATCTATTGCGGCTTTGTTCTCGGCATATTCAACGTGAAAATGAGGAGGGTTATGCTCAACCCAATTCATTGTTATTCTTATGCCATAAAAAAGACTTATTTCCGGCATCCACACCTACCTCCTCTGCATTCTGCATTCTTAATTCTGCATTGTTTCATATTCAGTCGCCATAGAATGTATGCTTTCTATTGTTTCGCCTTTAAAAAGATTACGACGCCATTCGGTATAATCAAAAGCATCACGTTTTATCATACATATAAATCGCTCAGTATCTACTTCGCCTAAATTTGACAAAAGCACATTTATTGCATCGACACGCACTATATTATCAGTTCTCACTTTTAATTTCCCTCCGTTTGATAGCAATCCGCAATAACCACGGGCGGCAGATTGCCGCCCCTACCACCTTATCCAAAATCCATATTCCTACGGAGTGGGAGGGCATTTCGAGGCAGACCACCCCGGCAAACACTATCGCAACTTTGTTGCGAGTGTTTGCCACCCCTCCCCAGAGGGGAATTGGAAATTAT
>WRME01000171.1 GCA_009777275.1 Oscillospiraceae bacterium | reverse complement strand
TACAAATTCCGTGGGTGTTCTTGCCTCTCCCTTTGGGAGAGGTGTCATGCGTCAGCATGACGGAGAGGGCGTGTAGGGGCGGCAATCTGCCGCCCGTGTTTATCATGGCATTACGGAGAGGGGGTGACGGGAGATTCCCCCAACAAAAATATTTTTTTATATTATTGACACGGGAAAGTTTTTATTATATACTTTTTTGTGGGAAAAGAGTATGTCCCTTAAAAAACTGAAGGTTGGTAAGGGTGTATGATTGTAGATAAACTCAGAGAAGAATGCGCAGTGTTCGGCATAAGTATAGATACCACAGAGGCCGCTGAAATTACATATGGAGCACTTACGATCCTCCAGCACCGAGGTCAGGACAGCAGCGGAATCGCAACGGCGGTTGACGAGGATATTCAACACTACAAAAGGTTTGGACTTGCCTGTGATGTATTCACAGACGCTGTGCTGGCAAAACAACCCAAAGCAAATGTGGCGATCGGTCATAACAAATACTCGGTTGCCGGACAGGATTCTGTACATACCATCCAGCCTGTTGTTGTAGAGTTTTACTCGGGAAGGATTGCTGTTGCCTACAACGGAAATATTACCAATCTTGATCTGCTCAAAGAAAAACTCAACGATTCTGGAGCGGTGTATAGAAAAAACAGCAATGTTGATATACTCGCACACTTTCTCGTTTATCATATTAGAGAAATGAAAGATTATACAAAGGGAGTAATCGAGGCTGTCAAGCAGCTTGAGGGCGCATTTTCACTGCTTGTATTATGTGCAGACGGCAAGATTATAGCAGTTCGTGATCCCAACGGATACCGTCCGCTCTGCTTGGGCGAAAATGAATCGGGAGTGGTTGTATCATCCGAGAGCTGTGCTATCGATGGATGCCTATTCAACTTTATTCGTGATGTTAAGCCGGGTGAAATAATAACCATAAAAGACGGCAAGATAATAGAGGAAAAAATAATACTCACCAAAAAGACAGACGGGATCTGCATCTTTGAATATATTTACTTTGCACGTCCCGACTCTGTTATTGACGGCCTTTCGGTATATGAGGCACGCTATAATTTGGGTAAAATTTTAGCAGAAGAGCATCCGATCGATGCCGACATGGTATGCGGAGTTCCCGATACAGGGCTTGAGGCGGCGATGGGATACAGCGCTAAAAGCGGAATACCGCTGGCTTCGGGGATTATACGAAACAGATATGTCGGCAGGAGTTTTATATATCCCACCCAGGATCAGAGGGATTATGCGGTTCGTCTGAAACTCAATCCGATCACCGCCATAGTCAAGGATAAGAGAATCGTACTCATAGACGATTCTATAGTTAGGGGAACTACCGCAACAAATATGGTAAGGCTCCTCAAAAACGCCGGAGTGCTTGAGGTGCATCTGCGTTTATCATCCCCGCCTTTTTATCATACCTGCCATTACGGCACCGATATTGGCGATGAGAAAAACCTGATAGCCAACCGCATGAGTATGGAAGAAATGCGCCGGAAAATAGGAGCCGACAGTTTGGGATTCATAAGTTTTGACGGATTAAAAAGAGCTTGTGAAGGATGCGTATTGCCATTTTGCACAAAATGTTTCACAGGAAACAAGATATAAATAAAAAAGTAACAGGAGGTATTTATGTCCACAGTCTATTTGATTCTTGAAAACGGATCTGTTTTCAAAGGATGTTCTTTCGGAGCAAAGGGAGAGGCGGTCGGAGAGGTTGTATTCACAACCGGCATGACAGGCCATATAGAATCATTGACCGATCCCAACAATTACGGACAGATAGTTACACACACATTTCCGCTATTAGGGAATTACGGCGTTATCCCCGATGATTTTGAAAGCAACTGCAATTCGGCTATTGGCTGCATAGTTAAACATCAGTGTCAGGAACCCTCCAATTTTCGGAGTGAGGGTACTCTTGACGCTTTTTTAAAGAGCAGGAATATAATAGGAATATGCGGAATCGATACAAGAAAGCTAACCAAAATCATCCGTGAAAACGGAACCATGAATGCTATGATAACCGATACCATTCCTGAGAATTTTGATATGAATCTATATATCACTATCGACAGGCTAAAGCTGCACAAACTATCCAATGCCGTTGATGCTGTATCGACCAAGGAAAAATACACAATCAATGACGGCGGCAAATACAGAATAGCATTGCTCGATTTAGGCGTGAAGAACAGTCTGAAAAAGGCGCTTATTCAACACGACTGTGCCGTTACCGTCTATCCTTTCGATACACCGCCTCAAGAGATACTGGCGGAAAATCCAAACGGCATAGTAATATCAGGCGGACCGGGCGACCCCGCTGATTGCAAAGATATTCAGGACAATATAAAGATGATGACGGGAGTTCCTATACTTGGAATCGGTCTTGGTCATCAGCTGCTGGCCGCCGCCAACCGATTTAAGACCACCAAAATGCGGCACGGTCATCGAGGCTCTAACCAACCCTCAAAAGACCTCATGTCAGGGAAGGTACACATCGTAAAACAAAATCACAGCTACACGGTTGAATTTGAAAAGACCGATAGGGCAGAGCAGTGGTTCAAAAACGTCAACGACGGCTCCTGCGACGGTATCATCTACAACGACATGCCCGCAATGTCAGTCCAGTTCCACCCCAACGATTATGTAATAGGGGAGTTTGTGGGAAAAATCTGCGGAACTCACCCCCGTGCGTACCGTCCTAAATAAACATTTCGTGGTTTTAGTGTATTTCGTGGTTAAAAGGAAATTCATCTATGCGGTACGCACAGGGGTGCGTACCCTACAAGCTGACCACCCCGAGGGCAATTTCAGCAGACCACCCCGCCGCTGCGGCGGCACCCCCCCCCAGCGGGGGAAGGGGCTCGCCTAACATAAATTCCCAATTTCCCCTCCGGGCGCGTTC
>WRME01000170.1 GCA_009777275.1 Oscillospiraceae bacterium | reverse complement strand
GAATTTGAATTTTTTTGTTAGCACCCCCCTTTCCCCCCGGGGGGGGGGGGGGCCGCCGCAGCGGCGGGGTGGTCGGTAGGGATGACCGCCCTCGGTCATCCGTGGTTATCGCAAGGGCGGGTGTTTTTCTTGTGGTTATCGCAAACCCTGTGGGTGGGTGTACCCTTGGCTCTCCCTTTGGGAGAGCTGTCGGCGGCAACGCCGACTGAGAGGGCTTTTCGTGGTTGCGGGAAATTGTCAATTCTAATTCTATTATCCGGTTTTTGAAATAATTGTCATATTATGGTAATTAAAAATAAAATATTCAAAAATTGACATTGGCGCATTTTTGTGGTATCATTATCATTGGGAGAATGACCGATATGATATTAAACGGAGCTCAGATTGCAGCCGAAAGATTAATAGCGCATGGTGCAACCACAGTGTTCGGGTATCCGGGCAGTGCGGTTCTGCCGTTGTACGATGCTTTATACAGCTACTCGGATAGGATTCGACACATCCTGACCGCTCACGAACAGGGCGCCGCACACGCCGCCGACGGGTATGCCCGTGCAAGCGGAAGGACCGGGGTTGTTATAGCGACAAGCGGGCCGGGCGCGACAAATCTCGTTACCGGAATAGCAAACGCCTATCTCGACAGCGTTCCTCTTGTGGCGATCACGGGTAATGTTCCTGTGCCGCTGCTTGGCAAGGACAGCTTTCAGGAGGTAGATATTGCAGGAATCACCCAGCCGATAGTCAAGCATAGTTTTGTGGTTCGCAGGGTAGAGAATCTCGAATATATACTGGATGAGGCCTTCCGAATAGCACAAAGCGGACGGCAGGGCCCCGTCCTGGTTGACATACCAAAATGCGTGCAGAGCGATATGTGCGAATATATCGGCAATCAGCCGAATCATACCCGAAAACCAACCTGCAGGTTTGATACAGAGCGGGTCATAGCGGCGGTCAAAAATAGCAAAAGACCGTATATATACGCAGGCGGCGGTGTTATAGCATCAGGGGCCGAGAAGAATCTTCTTAGACTGTCCGAACGGCTGTCCGCTCCTGTGGGACTGAGTTTGATGGGACTGACCTCTCTTCCCTGCCATTATCCCCTCAACCTCGGCATGAGCGGGATGCACGGCAAATACGCCGCATCGGCCGCTAAGGACGAGTGCGATCTGCTGATTGCATTGGGGGTGCGTTTTTCAGACAGGGCAACCGGAAACACGGCCGAATACGCAAAGGACAAGACCATAATTCATGTTGACATAGACAATGCCGAAATAGGCAAAAACATCACCTCGCATATAGATATTTGCGGTGATGTCAATGATGTTTTGGACATCATGCTAAAGGAACTGCCCCAAACATCCTGTCCCGATTGGCTGACACGCATAAATGAGCTGAAAAAAATAAACACACAGTCCATGAGCGGTGATTTTAATCCGCAGACTGTTATCGAAACGGTCGGACGATATTGCGATCCTGATACAGTTATAGCCACCGATGTGGGACAGCATCAGATGTGGACGGCACAATATTACAGATTCCGACAACCCCGCACCCTGCTTACTTCGAGCGGTCTTGGAGCCATGGGATTCGGTCTTGGGGCTGCTATCGGGGGGTGTATAGCCAAAAACGCAGGCAGAACCGTGCTTTTCACAGGTGACGGCAGCTTCGGAATGAATCTGACAGAGCTTGCAACCGCCGTCTCGCAAAAACTTCCGATTGTGATTGTCGTTCTTAACAACAATGCGCTGGGTCTCCCCCGTCAATGGCAAGGAGCCTTTTATAACAAGCGATATTCACATAGCACGCTCAATCGCAGTACGGATTTTGCGGCGGTAGCAAGAGCATTCGGAGCAGAGGGATACTCTGTATCGACCTTATCAGAACTCACCGCAGCGCTCGAAAATCTAACCGATCGGCTGCCGACCGTTATAGACTGCCGAATCGATATAGACCAAAGCGTATTCCCGATGATTCCGCCAGGAGGGTCTGTGAGGGATATAATGGAGGAGGAATGATCTTATGGAAAAACCTATGGAAAAAACAGAGAAGTTTACTGTGGAGCTGATTGTGTCCAATCATTACGGCGTTCTCAACCGTATTACCGGGCTTTATTCACGCCGCGGATACAATATCGACAGTCTGTATGTAAACGAGATTGAAAACTCGGAGACCTCTCGTATGATAATTACCTCAAAAGGCAACGAGTATATACAAAGGCAGATTGTCCGCCAGCTTGGCAAACTGTACGATGTTAAAAATGTCACTCTGATGGCACAGGTAGAGATATAACCGACAGACCTCCTCGGAAAATTCCGGGGAGGTCTGTATGATGGTCATATCTGTTTTTTTATGCGGGTCAATGCTCCTTTTTCAAGACGGGACACCTGAGCCTGCGATATTCCGATTTCGTTGGCCACCTCTATTTGGGTCTTTCCATCGAAAAACCGCAGTGACAATATTTTTTTCTCTCTATTGCCAAGATTGGTTATAGCGTCCTTGAGCGCTATCTCTTCAAGCCAGTTTATGTCATCGTTTTTGTCGCCTATTTGGTCCATAACATATATGGCATCGCCGCCCTCTGAATATACCGTTTCGTATAGCGAAACCGGATCTACCACTGCCTCAAGAGCGAGAACTACCTCCTCTTTGGGCATTTCCATTTCTTTAGCTATCTCTTCAACCGTTGGTTCCTTAGAGTTTTTGTTTATCAGCATTTCCTTGATTTTCATAGCCTTATATGCCGTGTCCTTTAGCGAACGGCTAACCCTGATTGCGTTATTGTCACGCAAGTATCGCCGTATTTCGCCTATAATCATCGGAACAGCATAGGTTGAAAACCGCACATTGTGGCTCGTGTCAAAGTTATCGATAGCCTTTATCAGACCTATACACCCTATTTGAAATAAATCATCGAGGTTCTCCCCCCTCGATGTAAATCGCTGTATCACGCTCAATATAAGCTTGAGATTTCCGCTTATCAGTTTTTCACGAGCAGTCGGATTCCC
>WRME01000169.1 GCA_009777275.1 Oscillospiraceae bacterium | reverse complement strand
CCCCCCCCCCCGGGGGGAGTAAATTAAAATTTAGCAACGGCCCGCCCCTCTCCCGTGGGGGGGGGGGGTGCCGCCGCAGCGGCGGGGTGGTCTGCTGTAGGGCGGGTGCCGCCGCAGCGGCGGGGTGGTCTGCTTAATTCTGCATTGAATAGCCGAGAAACATGGCCGTTAGGATTCCCAGCATTGCCCCTGCTAACACTTCAAGCGGTGTGTGTCCCAAATATTCCTTCAGGTTGCTGTCGAACAGCTGTTTGTCATCCTCGTCATCCTGCTTGAGACCTTCGGCTATCTCGTTTATTCGCTTTGCCTGCTCCCCTGCCGCTCTGCGAACACCCATGGCATCATACATCACAACGGCGGCAAGAACGATAACGATAGCAAACATGGTAGAGCCGACGCCCTCTCTGCGCGCTACTGATATAGTAAGAGCACAGACGGTGGCCGAATGAGCGCTCGGCATACCTCCGGCGCCTACAAGCCGCTCAAAATCAATCTTCCTGTTCTTTACAAACATAAACAATGTCTTTAAGACCTGTGCCGCTATCCAGGAAAGCAGCGCCGCATTTAAAGGATGATTCCTGAATATGAATGATAATGTCTGCATATCCTCGCTTCTTTCTATTGTTTTTACATATTCCTGTGTAACAGCATTTGGGTAAGCTGCTTTAAAAACTCGGAATCTGCCGACAGCAGCGCCTTTTGGGTGTATTCCTCCGCCATCTGTCTCGATCTGTCCATTCCCATCACCTCTATAAATCCCGACTTACCCGAATCGGCATCACTGCCTGTCGGTTTGCCGAGCCGATCTTGATTGCCGGTTACATCGAGAATATCATCGACAATCTGAAATGCCATACCTAAGTTTTTTCCAAAATCATCGGCACGTTTTAACAGATCGGCGTTTCCCTTTCCCGCCATCACCCCAAGACGGCAGGCGGCGCTTATCAAGGCTCCCGTCTTCATTGCGTGGGTCTGACACAACTCCTCTTGGGTTATGGTTCTATTCTCATTTAGCAGATCGACCATCTGACCGCCTATCATTCCTTTAACCCCTGCGGCCTTTGCCAGTTCCGTAACGGCGTTTGCTATGATTTCAGGCTCTGCTCCGGAGCTTGCTATAGTTTCAAAGGCATAGGTCAGCAGAGCATCCCCCGCCAAAAGCGCCGTTGCTTGGCCGAATTTTATATGACAGGAGGGCTTGCCCCGTCTCATATCATCATCGTCCATGCAGGGCAGATCATCGTGTATCAGCGAATAGCAGTGGATCATCTCGATTGCGGCGGAAAAGGGGAGAGCTTGCTTGGTGCTTGTATCATCCTGCATTGCAATTTCACAGAACTCAAGTGTGAGTATTCCTCGGATACGCTTGCCGCCATCCAGCAGACTGTACTCTATAGCACGGGTGACATCATCGCCCGCTCCGCCGCCAAGCAAGGCCGTGTGTTTGACCAGCTCATCCTCGACAGCATCACGATAAATCGACATCTTTTTATCAAAGTTCATCAATATTTTCCCTATTCCTCATTTCATATTCAGCGCTGATTCTCTTGCCTGTTTCTATAATAATATCTCTTATCTTCAGCTCGGCAGAGGTGAGTTCCTTATCGAGTTCTTCTGACAAGGTTGCACCCTTTGCATATAACTCCAACGTCTGATCGAGCGGAAGATTGCCCTCTTCGAGAGTGACTACAATCTCTTCGAGTTTGGCCATTTTCTGCTCAAATGTTAGTTTCGGCATTGGCTGATCCTCCTATAACAATTTCAGATACCCTGCTGACGACAGTTCCGTCTGCAAACCTTGTTGTGATGGTATCATTTTCATGCAATCTCTTGGCCGATGGGACGATCCTGCCCTCATGCAGGGTTAGGGTATATCCTCTCATCAGCACGCTCAGCGGACTTAGCGTTTCGGCCTTTGCGATATTCTCCATCAATCGGCGGCGGTCGTGGGTTAGCCTGTTCCTGACCGCAAATCCCAATCTGCGGGCTTGTCCCCGCAGGGTGTTGCCTGTGTTTATGACCCTTGCCTCAGGATTGTGAGCATACAACAATCCTGCGGACGATTTTAGTCTTTGTTTTTTATCTATATATTTTGATATTGTATAATTATACATCAATTTGTTGTAATTGTCGAGTGTTAATTTTACACTCTCTGTATCGGGTGCGGCAAGCTCGGCAGCGGCGGAGGGAGTCGGAGCCCGCAGGTCTGCCGTAAGGTCGGCCACGGTAAAGTCGGTCTCGTGACCGACGGCGCTTATTACCGGGGTTTTGCAGGCGAATATGGCATCGGCAACCGTCTCGGTGTTAAAGGGCCGCAGATCTTCGAGTGATCCTCCACCTCTGGCGAGAATGATAACATCGGCGCCGGCTCTGTCTGCCGCACTCAGGGCATCTGCAATATCGGATTCGGCCCTGTCACCCTGCACCTGACTATGCGCTATCATCAGTTCCGCTATGGGATAGCGTCTTGCCAATACGTTGGCAATATCATGGAAGACCGCCCCCGTCTTGGAGGTAACCACCGCTATCCTGCGTGGAAATGCCGGAATGGGTTTCTTGTGGGCATCATCAAAGATTCCCTTCTTGAGGAGCTTTTCTTTGAGCTGCTCAAACTCCAGCGATAACGCGCCCTGACCGTCCGGTTCTATCTGATTGCAATAGAGCTGATATTTTCCGTCACGAGCAAAGACCTTTACATCACAGCGAACTATGACATTCATTCCGTTTTGCGGCCTGAATCTCAGCGACATAGCCTGTCCTTTGAACATGACGGCCGATACCATGCTGTCCTTATCCTTGAGGGTGAAAAATATATGCCCCGTCCCGTGAAAAACAATACCCGAAATCTCACCCTTGACATATAACCCGTTAAGAATATCGTCATAGGTAAAGAGGGATGATATATAATTATTAAGCTGCAAAACACTAATAGGCAAAACCGACATATGATTCTCCATTCTGCACGCCCTCTCCGTCACGCCCCGGCGTGACACCTCTCCCAAAGGGAGAGGCAAGGACACCCACGGAATTTGCGATAA
>WRME01000168.1 GCA_009777275.1 Oscillospiraceae bacterium | reverse complement strand
ATAATTTCCAATTCCCCTCTGGGGAGGGGTGGCAAACACTCGCAACAAAGTTGCGATAGTGTTTGACGGGGTGGTCTGCTGCAAGGTGCCGCAGCGGCGGGTGTTTTTCTCCGTAGAAACGCCCTCTCAGTCGGCGTTGCCGTCGACAGCTCTCCCAAAGGGAGAGCCAAGAGTGTCCTATACAAATTCCGTGGGTGTTCTTGCCTCTCCCTTTGGGAGAGGTGTCATGCGTCAGCATGACGGAGAGGGCGGTAGGGATGACCACGGTCATCCGTGGTTATTGCGGATTGTAGGGTACGCACCCCCGTGCATACCGTGTCGGAGATAACGTTTCGTGATTTTTACAAAATTTCTCTTGATTTTCCCATGTATATGATTTATAATATACATATCTATATAAAGAAACGGAGAATGCAAATGAAAAAACATCAGTTGAAATTATCGGATATTTACTTAGAACTAAAGACTGACCCCAAATCAGGATTAACAACCGACCAAGTTGCGGCTCTGCAGGAAGAAAAGGGGCTCAATAAATTCGATGAAGAGAAAAAAGACACCGCTATTCAGAGGATAGCCCATCATCTAAAGGATTTCACCTCTGTTATTTTGTTAGCGGCGGGTTTTATTGCACTCTACTCCGCCTTTATGCCCAACTCTCCCAAGGGGTTTACCGATGCCGTTGTTATATTCGGTATTGTTATTTTAAACATAACCCTGGCGGTTCGGCAGGAGATGGGAGCCGAAAAGGCGCTTGAGTCTCTCAAACGCATGACTGCACAGATGACCACCGTTATCCGTGACGGTAAGCGGCAGACCATCGATGCACAGGAGTTGGTTCCGGGTGATATACTCACGCTGGAATCGGGCGATATGATACCCGCAGATGCCCGCATTATAAAGAGCTCAAGCCTCAAGGTTGACGAATCCATCCTAACCGGTGAAAGTGTCCCTGTCGATAAGGATGCTAACATAGTTGTGCGGGAAAATGCGCTGCTGGGTGATCAGCTGAACATGATATTCTCCGGGTGTTTGATTATAAACGGCAAGGCAAAGGCGGTTGTTATCGAAACGGGTATGACCACCGAAATGGGTAAGATAGCCGGACTTCTTAACGATACAAAGAAAGAACGCACCCCTCTCCAGCAAAAGATGGATCGGCTGTGTAAAGCGATATGCGTGATAGCCCTTATTTCAGGAGGGCTTCTTTTCCTGCTGCAATCCTTCTTTATCAAGATAGATTTGATAGACCGACTGATGAGTTCGGTTGCGTTGGCGGTAGCCGCTATTCCTGAGGGTCTTCCCATCGTTGTTACCATAACGCTGGCATACGGTGTGCTGACCATGGCGAAAAAGCACGCTATCATCCGCAAAATCCCCGCTGTAGAAACTCTGGGCAGTGCCTCGGTCATATGCTCGGATAAGACAGGAACGCTCACTATGAACCGCATGACCATACAGAGGGTGTGGGCAACGGGACATGATCCCGTTGATGCTCAAAAGAAATTTAACCATGAGCAGCTGCGTGTATTAGAGATGATGAGCCTTGCCAGCAATGCCACAATCACCATGCACGACGGAGAGGAAAGAGAGATAGGAGATCCTACCGAAACGGCTATTATCCGTCTGCTCAAAAACAAGAATATAGAAAAAGAAGAGCTTGATCATACATTCCCCCGTGTGCATGAGATACCCTTTGATTCGGACAGAAAACTTATGACTACAGTACACAAACTCGGCAATCCCGATGGCAACGCTCAGTATATATCCATTACCAAGGGCGCCTTTGACAGGATTCCGATAGATGCCGATTCGGTTTGCTTTGATACGGCAAAGACCATTCACGATGAATTTGCTCACGATGCGCTGAGGGTGCTGTCGGTGGCATATAAATATTACGACACCCTGCCCGAAAGCATGGATGTCGATGAACTCGAGAATAATCTAACCTTTGCGGGATTTGTCGGGATGATAGACCCTCCCCGTCCCGAAAGCAGAGAGGCTGTCCGCATAGCTAAAGAAGCGGGTATAAAGACCGTTATGATAACCGGAGACCATGCCGCAACCGCCTCCGCAATAGCGCAGGAAATCGGGATTTTATCGGAGGGTGAAAGGGTTATCACCGGAACAGAGCTTGCAACAATGTCTCAGCAGGATCTGACCGCCGTTGTGCGTGAATGTTCGGTATATGCAAGGGTAACGCCCGAAGACAAGATCCGTATAGTCCAGGCATGGCAATCGCATGACGAGGTTGTGGCTATGACCGGAGACGGGGTAAACGATGCCCCCGCTCTCAAGGCGGCCGATGTCGGTGTAGCTATGGGATCGGGTACCGATGTCTCCAAAAACTCCAGCGATATTATACTCACAGACGATAACTTTGCCTCGATTGTAGCGGCCGTTTCTGAGGGCAGGAGGGTCTACGACAATATACGCAAGGTGTTGATTTCGTTAGTTCCGAGCAATATCGCCGAGATAGTGGTTATGATATTGGGATTCTTGATCTGGAAGGTTACCCCCCTTGCCGCTATACAACTGCTCTTCATCAATGTAGTTGCAGACGGTATTCCCGATCTATGTATGTGTCGGGAAAGACTGGAACCCGATGCTATGAAAAGAAAACCGATAAGCAAAAAGGCGAGTGTCTTTGCTTTCGGCATGGGTACCCGTACCGTTGTGGCCGCTGTTGTCTTTACCATTGTGTCTATGCTGGGTTATTATATCGGCAGTAACTTTGCTATCGGTAACATCGCACCATCAGAGGCTGTCGGCATGACCATGGCCTACATAACCCTTGCCGGAGCCTCTGTTATCAACATACTCAATGTAAGAAGTTTTAACAAATCACTCATTACTATCGGATTTACATCCAACAAACTTCTGTTCGGCGGTATATGCCTTTCGCTCTCACTGGTTGCCGCCACGGCGCTTGTACCCGGCATCAGAGAGGTCTTCCACTGCAGTCCGCTCAGCCTGTTCCACTGGTTGATTATGATATTCATGGCTATATCGCCGATAATAGTTGTCGAGACAATGAAATGGTTTATACGAAGGAAAAACCCCGCCGCAGCGGCGGCACCAAGGTAAGACCACCCCGCCGCTGCGGCGGCACCAAGGTAAGACCACCCCG
>WRME01000167.1 GCA_009777275.1 Oscillospiraceae bacterium | reverse complement strand
TACGCACCCCTGTGCGTACCGTCCTATAACTGTCAATTGTAAATTGTCAATTGTAAATTGTTCATCCCCCTCTTGATTTATTTTTATTATTGATATATAATCATAGCTAAGATATTATTTATAGAACAAGAAGGTACATACTTTGATACGCACGATTGAAAAAATACCGGGTTTTCTTGCCGAGGCGCTGCAGGAACGGGGTATCGCTAAAGATGATATACTGCTCTGTGTCAAGACCGATATGACGGCCGAGCGGGAGTTTGCCGTGGGGTATCTCTGTGCCATGCCCGAAAGACTGATGTATTTGCAGTTTGAGACGCAGCAGGATGTTATGGCGCTGGGGGACTATTATTTAAAAAAACACTCCCGTCTTGACAGGATAGAGCATTATGAAGACATAAATCTTACCGATTTTGAAGAAGCAACGCTAAAGCCCGCTCTTGTGGGGGGCAGTTTTTGCTTGAAAACAGCGGATCAGGATTACCGAATAATATGCGGTTATTCCAATGAACGGATCAACAGCGTCAAGAAGTTTGCCGATCTGCTGGGTAAGCTGAAGAAGGGCGAAGAGCTGACCGATGCCGATCTGCATAATCCCCACGAGGTTAAATACTGCCCCAAGTGCGGCGGCAGGTATCCCGAGCAAGGACGGGACATATGCCCGAAATGTATAAACAGACGCACCATATTCATGCGGATAATGGATATGTTCAGCATATACAAGACACGTCTTGTTTTTATTGTAATACTCATGCTTGCCGAGGCGGGATTCGCCCTGCTCATGCCGTATATGACGGGCAGGGTGTTTTATGACGGGGTTTTGGCGAGATACGGGGTGTTTGGCGGCAGGATAATCGCCTTTACGCTGTTGGTTGCGGTCATCTCTCTTTGCGATCATCTTTCGGCCATTATAAGAGGGCGGCTCATGTCGAAAACCATGCCGACGCTTATACAGGACATGAGAACGAAGATGTTCGACAGTATGCAGAGGCTCTCGATCAGCTTTTATACCAAGCGGCAGACAGGCGGGCTTATGCAGAGGCTGTTACAGGACACCAACGATGTCTTCTACTTCTTTGTGGATTTTATTCCCGGTCTTCTGGTCAATCTAATGTATGCCGTTGTTTCGCTTGTGGTTATGTTCAGGATGGATTGGCGGCTGGGTATAATCGGGAGCCTGGGAACCCCGATATTATTTATCATGTTTAAGATACTCTTCCCGCGTATGTTCCATGTTCACGCAAGCAATCGGAGACAGTCGGGCAAACTGTGGTCTATTCTCAACAACAACCTCACAGGAGCAAGGGTAGTGCGTGCCTTTGGCAAAGAGGATCACGAAAAGCGAACATTCGGCAGGGGCAGCCAAAATCTGCGTGAGACCGACAGCGGCATAGGAGTGTTCCACGCAAATGTGATGATATTCCACGGATTTATAGACCGACTGCTCTTTATATCGCTATGGGGGCTGGGAGCCTATCTTGTTATGCAGGATAATGTCACATTCGGAATGCTCATAACATTTATAGGATACATAGGAACACTCAACGGAGCTGCGGATTTCTTTGCCTATTCAACATTCCAGTGGGCAAGCAGCATGAGCGCGGCTCAGCGTATATTCGAGGTTATCGACAGTGTTCCCGAGATACGGGAGAGCGAGAACCCGATCGCCATGCCTGAGATAAAGGGCGATGTAGAGCTGCGTGATGTAGAGTTTGAGTACGAGCCGAACAAGCCTATATTAAAGGGGATGAATCTCAAGATCCCTGCCGGGCGTACTTTGGGTATAGTCGGCAAATCGGGGGCGGGCAAGTCAACGCTGGTAAGCCTTATATCACGGTTGTATGACACGGGCAGGGGCGAGATTCTCATAGACGGGGTGAATGTAAAGGACATATCGTTCGATGATATGAAGCGGTGTGTAGCCATGATCAGTCAGGATAGCTATATGTTCATCGGATCGGCGGCGCATAACATAGCATATGCCGCACCCGATTCAGCGCCTGAGGAGATAATAAAGGCGGCAAGGGTGGCCGATGCTCATAACTTTATACTAAAACTCACCGATGGATATGATACACAGCTTGGATCTATGGGTCAAGAGCTGTCGGGAGGTCAAAAGCAGAGAATATCTATAGCACGGGCCATACTTGCAGACCCTAAGATTCTAATACTCGATGAAGCAACAGCCGCAGTCGATACCCAAACAGAGCTGAATATTCAACAGGCTCTTGACAAGATCACCCGGGGACGAACTACCCTGAGCATAGCCCACAGGCTCTCCACATTGCGAAACGCCGATGAGCTTGTGGTTATCGAAAAGGGTGAGATAGTAGAACAGGGTACGCACAAAGAGCTGTTGATAAAAAAGGGTGAATATTTCAATTTAGTGCAGTTGCAGAATAAATCGCTTTCTGCTATGAGAGGAGTATCGGCTATGGATGAAGAGAGCAAACTTCAGGGACTTGGGGAACACGAGATAAACTATCTAACCGAATCAGACAGCAGGTTTGAAGAGACCGAGGGAGGGATGTTAAGACTTGTCTACAAGGACGAGGGCAAGATTGTCTATCTCTACCGCTCGTTTCCCTTTACGGCTCCTAACGAGTTTATATCGGTCAGGGATGACGACGGCAAGGAAATCGGCATCATAAGAGACATTCGCAACCTGAGCGGAGAGACGGCGGCGGCCGTATCAAAAGCACTAAAGGCACGATATTTCGTGCCTGTGATAACAAAAATAATAAGCGTAAAAGAGGAATACGGCTATTCCTACTGGTATGTCGGAACCGACAAGGGTGAGTGCCGATTTGTCGCCCAGATGGGACGGGCAAGCATAACGCTATCCCCCACCCGTGTGATGATTCGTGATCTTGACGGAAACCGCTTCGAGATCCCCGACACCGCCGCACTGCCGGTTAATGAACTGAAAAAGATAGAACTGTTTTTGTGATATATCCTTGCCTCTCCCTTTGGGAGAGGTGTCATGCGTTAGCATGACGGAGAGGGCGGTACGCACAGGGGTGCGTACCCTACTGGGGTAAAACACCCGCCGCTGCGGCGGGTGTTTTTCCCCTTGTGCATCTGCAGATGAGCCGTTACGAGATTGTAGTATATGCCCCTTGCCTCGATCCT
>WRME01000166.1 GCA_009777275.1 Oscillospiraceae bacterium | reverse complement strand
TTGGAAATTATAGTATGCAAGCCCCTATTCCCCTCTGGGGAGGGGTGCCGCCGCAGCGGCGGGGTGGTCTTGTAGGGATGACCGCCCCGGTCATCCGTGGTTATATTGGCGGGGGGTTTTTTAACAGCCCGAGCCTGCATTGCATAGTATGTATTTGTGCTAAAACAAATACATAGGAGTGTTGCAGATGCGGCAATCAATAGATAACATTGCAAAGAGTCCATATTACCTGAGTCCGCAGGTAAAGGATTACACGGCAAAGGGTGAGAAGATATATTTCGGCACGGGGCTTGCATCGTCAAAGGAAGAAAGTCTGGGATTCGGGTTTGAGCTGCTCAGTACCGTTTTGACCTCTCTTGCTCTGATGAGGGAGTTTGAAGCGGAATCGGTACTGCATGAGATCGGAACGGTGGGATACAATATTCCCGAAAGTCTGCGGGGACGGCTTATTGCCGAACAGCTCGAACTGGTCATGTGTATGATAAAAAACCTGGGTCTTGAGGATGTGTATAACATCGAGACCTCACACTCATATCACGGCACCGAGTATTTTATGGATATACTGCAATATGTCAAGACCAAGCTCGATCCTTTCTATAATCTGCAAAATTTTCAGAGCTATGGTAACTATACGATCATCCAGATAGCGCAGATGAAATATCTATACGAAACCGAGGATGCAGGGGTAAAACTGGGCTGGATTGTCGGGAACAATCCGATTTTGGACAATGTCGATCAATCTGCGGCAGTGTCGCTGATAAAACAGGGACGGCTGAGCGAATACTACTTTGATTCCCTCTACCGTTACGTCTTCCCCGAAGATGAGTTCTATTTTGTATACATTCCCGCAGGTATGGATATGGTCAGCGGCATGAAATATGCACCCTATACCGTTACAAAATCGCAAAACAGACCGCTGTTGACCCAGCCTATAAGGGAGTATCTGTCGAAAATCCCCGATTCATACAACAAGCGGCGTTCTTTGAAAAATTATGAAAAAACAATCATTAATAATTGGGAATGTCTTTTCGGTGAGATAAAAACCTCCGAATATATATCAAATCAGGAGCGATTGATCGACAAACTCGAATACATACAAAACAGGGTTTTGGGTACATAAAAGATATATTTTGTCGTATAATATACCTATGTTAAGGAGTTTTTTATATGATAGCAAAAAGAATATCGCTGGTGTTTTTCTCTGCCCTGATTGTCATCTGTTTGACGGCGGGGGTTGTGATTCCCAAGATGATTACCGGCAGATACCAGAGCGTCAATAGCAATCTTGCCTTCTCACATCTTTTATCGGCGGCAAGCACACCGCTCAACAACAACGCCGCCAACCGCAGGGATAACATCATTCTCACCTGTGAGAAGATCAACCAAACTGTCCTCATGCCGGGTGAGGTCTTCAGTTTTAACAAAATAGTCGGCAACCGCACTCAGGAGCGAGGTTTCAAGCCTGCTCCGTCATTCGCAAACGGACGCATAATAGAGAGTGTCGGCGGCGGAATCTGCCAGGTGTCCTCTACCCTCTATTATGCCTGTCTCCTTGCCGATCTTGAGATAGTATCGAGAACAAGCCACTCGATGTGTCCCGATTATATAAAGAATCCGGGACTTGATGCAACGGTAGAGTGGGGCGTTTCAGACTACCGATTCAAGAACAACACCGAGCATCCCGTAAAAATATTCACCGCAGTGGAGGATCTGAGTGTTTTTATAAAAATCATGGGTACAAAGACCAACGACAACACCGTTATTATAGAGAGCAGGATAATTTCTTCCGAGCAACCCGAAACTATATACCGAGACAATCCCGCCCTTGCCCCAGACGAGACGGTGACGGTGCAGCCATCATTTGTCGGATATATCTCCGAAACCTACCGAATAGTTGCGGATCAAAAGGGCGAAATAACCAAATGCACCCTCGAATCTAAAGACAGCTATAAAAAACTGGATAAAATCATCGAACGTGGTCCCGGGTGAGGTGTCCAACATTTGCACGGACGGTCACAGACCGTCCCTACGAAACCATCGGACGGTCGAGGGCGACCGTCCCTACCTGTTTATAACTTTTTACTTAAATGGCTGATGGATTTATTGAAATATATAAAAAAATTAGTAAAAATACCTGATTATTAACATATTATTAACAAATAATCTATTTGCAGTTCACATATAGGTGTTATTATGTAATCAGCAAAACAATCTAAGAAAAGTAAAGGGGTTGAGTCCAATGGACAGTGAAAATCAGGTTTTAATCAATGGCTCAGTCAAATCGTCTTATGGCGGAGGATTACAGGCGTAACAAGAATTAGCGAACCGTAAAAAAAGCAAATGCAAAAATAGGTTTCGGATTGATAGACTTAAATATCAGATTGTTTCTCCTGTAGGCAAATTGTTCTCTCATAGCGAAAGATTGTTTTGTGTAAGTAAAATGATTTTGTAGTTAAGAAAGTCTTATATTTGGAAAATTGTTTTATAACCGTTTTATCAAAACGGGGTCGTATGAGAGGCAGAGTTAATATAGAGTTTTGTCCTCGTCCCATGAGGCGTAAATAAATAACGAAAAGGTGATTCCGATGTACAGTGAATGTTGTTCGGTATCAGAGATAGCGAACAAGGAAAACAGCTATTAAATTTAGGGAGGCGATTCCGCCCGAAGTGTTATTTATTTAAAGTAGTGTCGTAAAGAAGTCACTATGAAGGATTTAGTTTATAAAAATAATAATATCACAAAACCGCAGAAATATTATAACTGCGGTTTTGTTGTGTGAAAAAACACCCGCATACACGCCCTCTCCGTCATGCTATGATGAACACGGAGAAAAACACCCGCCCTTGCGAGGGCACCCTCTTTACGAAAGAGGGCAGGGGCTTGTAATTATAAGTCTCCATAACCATATTTATTTAACCGCGAAATACACTAAAACCACGAAATGTTTATTAAGGACGGTACGCACAGGGGTGCAACTACAATTAACAGTTGACAATGAACAATTGACAATTACTGTAAATATAAATTTGCTGGCAAAAATAGAATTAGATTTCTATAATTTCAAACCCCCGTAACTGTCCATTGTGCATTGTTCATTGTCAATTGGCATCATTCCCCTCTGGGGAGGGGTGCCGCCGCAGCGGCGGGGTGGTCTTTGTGGGGGTGGCCGCCCTCGGTCATCCGTGGTTTCGCAGCGG
>WRME01000165.1 GCA_009777275.1 Oscillospiraceae bacterium | reverse complement strand
CGCCGCTGCGGCGGCACCCCTCCCCAGAGGGGAATGGGGCTTGCATACTATAATTTCCAATTCCCCTCTGGGGAGGGGTGGCAAACACTCGCAACAAAGTTGCGATAGTGTTTGACGGGGTGGTCTGTAGGGTACGCACCCCCGTGCGTACCGCCCTTAATAAATATCCTGTGCATATCGCTCTTAAAAAACATTGTTTTCGTGTCTTTTCGTGCCTTTCGTGGTTACCCCCGTAACTATCCATTGTCAACTGTCAATTGTATCAGCAATTCCTAACATAATATTTGCCATGCGTTCCTGGGCTTTTGCCAGCTTTTCCTTTTCGGCATTGATGATTTTTTCAGGAGCCTTGGCGATAAAACTCTGGTTAGAGAGTTTGCCGCTTATAAAATCTATATCCTTTTGACAGGCGTCTCTTTCTTTGGTGAGACGCTCTGTCTCTTTTTTTGTATCCACAAGCTCTCCCGCAGGAATGAGCAGACGAGCGTTGGCTGTAGGGATTATCACCGCTCCGCTTATATCAAAGCTGTCCCCCGTGACAACCTCACTTGCTCCTGCAAGTTTGACAAAGACAGATGCACATTCATCGAAAATCTGCCGCTGTTTGGTCTCGACATAGAGAACCGCCTTTTTAGACACGGGGATGTTCATTTCATTGCGTATGTTGCGAATGGCCCTTACGGCTTCTATAACATTTTCAAAATCGGCGGCACTGTCATAGATATACTGGGCGTTATACTCCGGCCATGGGCTTACCATTATGCTGCCCTCTCTGCCGGGAAGAGACTGCCACAATTCCTCGGTAATATAGGGCATATAGGGATGCAGGAGCTTTAACGAACCGGACAGTATATAGAGCAGCAGGGATTTCACCGAATCGGCTCCCTCTCCTCCGCTCCACAGACGTGGTTTTACTATCTCTATATACCAATCGCAAAAGACATCCCATATAAAATCGTATATCTTTTGCAGACCCAGTCCCAACTCATATTTATCAATGTTAGCGGTCATCTCGGCAATGAGATTGTTATATTTTGTCAGAATCCATCTGTCCTCAAGCGTGAGGGTGCAGGGAATCTCAGGCTTTGTGTCCTGCTCTACATTCATCAGTACAAATCGAGCAGAGTTCCAGAGCTTGTTGGCGAACAGACGTCCTGCGTTTATCTTCTCGCTGTTTTCGCGTGTGTCGCTTCCGGGAGAGAGACCGATAGTAACCATAAACCGCAGAGCATCGGCTCCGTAGTTGTTGATAACATCTATGGGATCAGAGCCGTTACCCAGGGATTTTGACATCTTCCGTCCTATCTCATCCCGCACAAGACCGTGGATAAGGACTGTATCGAAGGGGATTTTGTTCATATTATACAGTCCCGAAAATATCATACGGGCAACCCAGAAAAAGATGATTTCATAGGCGGTAACAAGAACGTTGGTAGGATAAAAGTATTCAAGATCCCGTGTGTTTTCGGGCCATCCCAATGTGGAAAAGGGCCACAGCGCCGATGAAAACCATGTATCGAGAGTGTCCTCGTCCTGTCTGAGAAGACCGCCGCATTTGCAGGCATCGGGGGTGGTTAGACTAACGGTAATATCGCCGCAGTCGTCACAATGGTATGCGGGAATACGGTGTCCCCACCACAACTGCCGAGAAATACACCAGTCCTTGATGTTTTCCATCCAGTTGAAATATGTCTTGCTGTATCTGTCGGGTATGAATTTTATCTCGCCGTCTTTGACCGCTTGTATGGCCGGTTTTGCCAGCGGCTCCATCTTTACAAACCATTGCAGAGAAACCCGTGGTTCAACAACCGTCGAGCATCGGTAACATTCACCGACATTGTGACGGTGTTCCTCCGTCTTGGTCAAGAAACCCTCTTCTTTTAGCAATTCGACAATTCTGTCCCGTGCCTCATACCTGTCAAGACCCTCGAACTCGCCGCCGTTTTGGTTGATCCTGCCATCTTCGGTCATAATGTTGATAACAGGCAGATTATGCCGCTGACCTACAAAAAAATCGTTGGGGTCGTGGGCAGGAGTGATCTTTACAACCCCTGTTCCGAACTCTGTATCAACATAATCATCCGCAATTATCGGAATCTCTCGGTTTACTATCGGCAATATCACGGTCCTGCCGATATATTGCTTATATCTATCGTCATTGGGATTTACGGCAACGGCTGTATCGCCCAGCATTGTTTCGGGACGGGTAGTGGCAAGGCTCAAATGCCCGCCGCCATCGGCAAGGGGGTAGTTTATATGCCAAAAGTGGCCGTCTTTCTCGCCGTATTCAACCTCGGCATCGGATATAGAGGTGCGGCAATAGGGACACCAGTTTATGATTCTCTCTCCTCGATAGACCAGACCCTTTTCGTATAGATCGACAAAAACCTTATCCACTGCCTTAGAGCAACCCTCGTCCAGGGTGAATCTGAGACGGCTCCAGTCGCAGGAACAGCCCAGCTTTTTCAGCTGCTCAACAATGCGGGATCCGTATTTCTCATTCCACGCCCATGCCCGCTCAAGAAAATTCTCCCGTCCTACATCCTCTTTGGTCAGACCCTCTTTCTTCATCGCCTCGACAATCTTTGCCTCGGTAGCTATAGAGGCATGGTCGGTTCCGGGCAGCCAAAGGGCGGCATATCCCTGCATACGCTTGGTGCGGATGATAATATCCTGCAATGTGTTGTTAAGGGCGTGTCCCATATGAAGCTGACCCGTGATGTTGGGCGGCGGTATCACTATAGTATAGGGAATCTTGCCCGAATCTGTATCGGGAGCAAAAAAACCCGAATCGGTCCAGTATTTATAGATTCTATCCTCAAAATCCCGAGGTGAATAATTTTTTTCAAGCTGTGACATATATAAACGCTCCTTTTTGGTATATAATATCACAATCATCCCATCTAATCAAGGTGTTTGAGAAATTATTTTGATAAATTGTCTCCCGTTGTCAAACATTTGGTCTATTTTAGATTTAAGAAGTTTATGGTAATGTTAAGCGCTATCGGATTTTCTGATTTTAGGAGTGGAGCGTAGCGGAACGGAGAAAATCAGAAAATCCGTGCCGCCGTGACAATCATATGACCCATATGTATTCCATCAGCTTGTCGTTAGGGGTTTTGCTGTTAAAAATCCGCATGGGCTTGCCGTTTGTCCATTCTAAATGTTCCGCCAGTTTGTTGTTAAATTCTTCCATATTGCGGAAATGCTCATGTTCGTAAAAATATCGTTGATCCATGCGGTGACTGCGT
>WRME01000164.1 GCA_009777275.1 Oscillospiraceae bacterium | reverse complement strand
TCACTCGGCAACGAATCGGGCTATGGAGACAATCACCGCAAGATGGTGCGATGGACGGAAGGCTTTGACGATACACGCCTGATACATTATGAGGGTGAGTGGCACGGGAAAAACGAGGGCGAGGGTGATAAATATCTCAAGGTTCACAGCCGTATGTATGCGAGCGTGGATTTTATCCGTAACGAGGTTATAGACAAAGACCACGACTCCCGTCCCTTCTTGCTATGCGAGTATTCCCATGCCATGGGCAACGGCCCCGGCGATCTGTGGGACTACTGGGATGTCATATACACATCCGACAAATGTGCGGGCGGATTCGTCTGGGAATGGACCGACCACTCGATAAAAACCACCGATGCTGATGGTAACGAGTTTGAGGCATACGGCGGAGATTTTGGCGATCATCCCAACGACGGCAACTTCTGTCTCGATGGGCTTGTCTATCCCGACAGAACCCCCCATACGGGATTGCTCGAATACAAAAATGTGCTATGCCCGATAAAAACAGAAGCCGACTTTGAGCAGGGCATGATAAAACTGACAAACCTGCACTATTTTACCGACACATCGGATATATCGGCGTATTGGACTATAGAGAGAAACGGCAAGGTTGTAGACGAGGGCAGGCTCGATATAGGCGGCATACCTCCGCAGGAGAGCGCCGCTATCAAGTTCGATTGGAAGACAGACAGGCCCGGCCGGCATTTCTTTATGGTTAGATATTCTACGGCCAACTCCAATTCGTGGGCAGGTGCGGGTCATCAGCTGGGATTTGCCCAGTTTGAGATGCCGTCCTGCGATATAGCCGGGGATCGTGCGGTATGTCTTCCTTATTATTACAGCATGGCAGGGTCAAGACCGATAACGGCCGAATCCTGCGATAAAAACATAACCCTGAGCGGTGATGGATTCACCTATGTTTTCGACAGATTGCATGGCGGATTCAGCTCCATAAAACTATGCGGGGTTCAGATGTTACACTCCATGCCTGTCTTCACGGTATGGCGGGCTCCTACCGACAACGACAGAGGTGTAGCCAACGGATGGCACGGCAATCATTACAACATAGCCAAGATGAAGATATATGCTGCCGACATAACCAAGCAATCGGACAAGGAGATCGAGATAACGGTGTCATATTCGTTGGGCGGGTATCGTATCAAGCCGATTCTGCGGGGTACCGCTGTCTGGACGGTGCTGTGCGGCGGTGAGATTGTTATGAAAACCTCAGCCGATGTCAGGGATGGTCTTCCGCATTTCCCCCGATTCGGTCTGCGGCTGGATATGCCTAGGGGTAATGAGTATGTAGAATATTTCGGATACGGGCCGCACGAGAGCTATTGCGACAAGCACAGAAGCACATATGTAAGCAGGTTTTCCGCAACGGTAGACCAAATGCAGGAGGATTATATCAGACCGCAGGAAAACGGAAGTCACTACAAAACCGAGTGGGCGGCCGTTACCGACAGACTTGGACGGGGATTGCTCTTTGCGGGTGACAGGGACTTCTCATTCAACGCATCACACTTTACCCCTGACGATCTGCACGGAACTCGACACAACTACAAACTTGTACGCCGAGACGAGACCGTCATCCATCTTGATTACAAGATGGGAGGAGTAGGCTCAAACAGCTGCGGCCCTGAATTAATAAAAAAATACAGGGTGGATGATAAAAAAATAGAATTTGCACTGAGAATTATACCTGTATTAAATGGAACGAAATCGGGTGCAGTTTGAAAAAATATTTTCAAAACTATTGACATATTTGTTTTGACACTGTAAAATATAAGTATATCGCAGATTGAAAAACCTGTGAAAATGTTCGCCGCACACCGGAGCGGGGTACAAAAAAAGGCTCGACAAATTTTCGCCGCACACCGGAGCGGGGTACAAAAAAAGGCTCGAAAATTACGCCCCGTTGCCTGTTTAGTGGGTGACGGGGCTTGCTTTAAGGAAGAAACTTCCGTGAGCTATTGCGTTTGCATCGCAGGGGAATAAAAGTCGTCTTCCCTGATATAATACGATTAGAGAAGCTGATGTTGAAGGAGTCGGAATCCGAATGATTATGAAGATAGCTTTTTATGATACAAAACCCTATGACCGCATATGGTTCGAGCCATTGGCGGCGGGGTATGATTACTCTATCAAATTTTTTGAATACAAACTTACTGCCGATACCGCGCCGCTGGCCGATGGATACGATGCAGTCTGTGTTTTTGTCAACGATACCATAGATGCCGAGGTTATAGACATTCTGTATGATCGGGGAATACGGTTGATAGCGCTGAGATGCGCCGGATACAACAATGTTGACTTCAAACATTCTTACGGCAAGATACACATCACCCATGTTCCGAGCTATTCTCCCGCAGCGGTAGCGGAACACGCCGCCGCACTGCTCCTCACGGTCAACCGCAAGACCCATCGGGCATATGTCCGCACCCGTGATAACAACTTTAATATAAACGGTCTTATCGGCATGGATCTAAACGGCAAGACGGCGGGAATTATCGGAACGGGCAAGATAGGCAGAATATTTATCGATATTTGCCGAGGATTCGGCATGGATATAATAGCATATGATCCATTCCCTATAGATGGGGCGGATTTCAGCTATGTCCCTCTGCAAACCCTCTATGCCAAGAGCGATATAATATCACTGCACTGTCCTCTGAACGGTGACACTAAGCATATAATAAATTCTGCGGCTCTCCAGCAGATGAAACCGCAGGCTATTATAATAAACACATCACGCGGCGGACTTATTGATACAGCGGCTCTAATAGAATCACTCAAGGCGAAAAGGATCGGCGGTGCGGGGCTGGATGTCTATGAAGAAGAGAGCGAGTATTTCTTCGAGGACTATTCTACCGACATTGTCGAGGATGATGAGTTAGCAAGACTGCTGTCATTCCCGAATGTGGTGGTAACATCGCATCAGGGATTCTTTACAAGAGAAGCAATGCAGGCAATAGCCATGGTGACGCTCGAGAATATACACGCCTTTGCCGAAGGCGAAGAGCTTGTTAATGAGATTAGTTATTGAGAACGAAACCACGGGGAGAACCACGAAATACACAAAAATCACGAAATGTCGCCCTCTCAGTCGGCGGCACCCTGTAACAGACCACCCCGCCGCTGCGGCGGCACCCCCCCCCAGAGGGGGATGGGGGTTGCATACTATAATTTCCAATTCCCCTCTCGGGGGGGGGGGGCAACACACGCCACAAAAGTGCGGGCAGGTTTGGAGGGGGGGGCTGGCGCCAGGGA
>WRME01000163.1 GCA_009777275.1 Oscillospiraceae bacterium | reverse complement strand
GGTAATATAATGTTTCATAATTGTCAATTGCAGCAGCATACCATAATTTCCAATGCCCCTCTGGGGAGGGGTGGCAAACACTCGCAACAAAGTTGCGATAGTGTTTGACGGGGTGGTCTTCTGCAATTGTCATCGGGAGGAATATAAATGGTAAGGACAAGCAGTGCGGAAGAGGTTTTGCAGGGAGCCGCAGAGGTGGCGTATACAGAGTTGTCGTATAAGAAGACACTGCGGACAATGGTAAAGAAGAACAAGCTGTTGGCGGCGCTGTCGTTTGTTTTTGTCATAGGGATGCTCTATGGAGCGGCTATGGTTGGAAGCAGCGACGGCATGAATGATAGGCTCGAGTTTATCACGCAGGGATTCATAAACGAACGGACGGGCGAATCGTTGATTGGGATTTTCGGGGTCTCATTGCAATCGTCGGCGTCCTTGCTGGTGTTGCTGTTTTTTTCGGGCTTTTTTGCTATAGGACAGCCGATAGCATTAGCAACGCCTTTCTTCAGGGGGCTTGGTCTCGGAATGTCTATGGGGTATCTCTACGCAAACTTCGGCGGCAGGGGAATGTTGTTCTCCCTCGCATTAATATTCCCCCACGCCCTTATATCATCCATAACGCTGATATTTGCCGCCAAAGAGAGTATGCGGTTTTCGCTGGGGTTTTTGAGCAGGATTTCCCCGGGTAACAATACCGCAATGCTTCCGGTAAGAGCGTATGTAATGCGATTTGTGCTAATGTTTATGTTTCTGATGGCGGCCGCATTTTCGGATGCCGTTTTTACCCGAATGTTTGCGGGAATGTTTACAGGTTCATAGCGCCCGCCGCCGCCATAAGCCCTGAGAATATCAAAAACCCTCCGAAAACAACCCTGAATACCGAATGGTTGTTTTCTACATATTCAATGATGGGTTCTATATGACTATAGAGACTTCTTCCCGCGCCGATAAGAATGGCGGGAAAGAAGTAATATGCCAGCATCGACAGGGTACCCCAAAAGATACCGCCGCCCTGTGCCGCTAACAGTAAGGCCGAGCCGACAAAGGCCGCCAGCCACGGTATACGGTTTAGCACAAAGGTCAGACCCAACAGCATAACGGCAAGCCCGGTAAGAATATTCAGATTGATATGATTGCTGTAGAATATCCATCCGACAGCTCCGGATACAATTCCCGCCGCCGCAAAGACAGCGGCAATCGCCCCGGCGAATTGGTAGGAATTTTTCAACCGGAGCTTTTGATATATCATGCTTTCTATCATATCATTATTAAGATAAAAACGATACAAAGATAGGCAGCGGGGCGATAAAAGCGTCATAGCGCCGATAAGCGAAAGAATAACAAACCGCATCTCACACCACCATATTCACTTTGGTAAAGACCCCGTGGTAATAGGGAGGTATAAATTTGTCACTGTGATATTTCCCAAAATACCATAGCTTAAAGTCGCAGAATTTGTTAAACTCCTCGAGAGCAACATGGATAGCGCTGTAACGGTTGTCCTCTATGTTAATAAATCCCTTGAGACGGGTAGGTACATCGTGGGTCACGATCAGATCTACCTTGTTTCCGATTTTAGCAAGGTTATCTATACCGTTCTGTATCTCTTGGTTAGAGGGCTGGCTCTTTTGATACAGGTCAGGCAGAGCATCGAGATATTCTTTCTCGTCCACCTCTCCGCCGCCGAATGCAAATACCTTTTTGCCGTCTATATCATATATCTCTCCCCGCATGAGCTGGAACAGATTGTCGTTTATCCTGCGTACCAATCCGCCCGACCACTCCACAATAGGGTACTGCTCCAAAAGGTCATACCCCTCGTGGCATCCCTCGGTAAACAGGACGGTATACTTGCGTTTTGCGAACCACTCAAGCGCCCGCTGCTCCTTCTGAGAGCCGTCCCAAACAAAACCGAAATCGCCGCAGATAATGAGGGTATCACCCTTACCCAGCTTTTTCTTATCTCTTTTCTTAAATTCGCTCAAATCACCATGAGTATCGCCGGTTATCCAAATCATAGCTATACAACAACTCCTTTGACATTCTGCATTGTAACTCTGCATTCTTAATTCTGCATTGTAACTCTGCATTCTTAATTCTGCATTCTGCATTGATTCTCCTATCGGAGAATCATATCCCTTATCCTTATCAGGTCGAATATGTCTATCATGCCGTCGTTGTTCATGTCCATAGCCTCAAATTTGGAGCTGCCGTTGTCTATCTCCGGCAATCTTCTGAAGATGAAATCACGGGCAAGGATTACATCGGCTACCGATACTTCTCCGTTTCCGGTAGGGTTGCCTTTCTTATAAAAACCGAATGTTATGTCAAAATCGTCAAGTTCCATAAGCTCATCTTTGGACATAAGGCCGATATTGGTAACCCACATACGGCCTGAATAATCGGAGCCGTCACCGAAAATAAATATAGCCCATGAGCCGAGAGCACTGCCGGCATAAGGAAAGGACAGTCTGTATTTCCTCAGCGGAATCCCTCTTTCTCCCATGATGACCTTGCCGCCCCTCACAGTATCAAATGAAAGGTTGCCCAATGTCGTCCAAGGATTTGAGTTGACAACAATCGAAGCCCCAAGTCTGCCATACTGGGCTCCTCCATCTTCGATGTATATATCCATAACCGCAAAGTTCATTTGACTGCGGAATTGTGCTGCCGGACGTCCGGGTGAACGGTCGGATCCGTTCCACTGAGCGGTGCTTGGCGTCGAAAGCCTTATGCCCGAAGAATATCCGGTTTGGTCAGGGTCAAGAGCGGACTGGAATGTCAAAGCCGCAATCCCTTCTTCTACCATCTCAGCCGTTAAATCCGAGGTCGCATAGGCAGGAGTTTCGGTCGAAACGGTAACATTGTGCCTCATTAAAGCGAGATTCGGAGTGCGGGGATTCGGGCCAAAGGTAAAGAATGCCGTGCCATTAGCAGGAGCGGATCCTCCGTTAAACAACGGCACAGGATCGTTGTTCAGAACAACATTTCCCTGCTCCGATTCAGCCGCAACCGAGCTAAGCGATGCGGTGAGCATAATGACCAAAGCCATAATAAGGCTGATTACTTTTGATATGTATGTGTTTGTCATGGGAATACCTCCTGAATAATAATGCAGAATGACGCCCTCTCAGTCGGCGTTGCCGCCGACAGCTCTCCCAAAGGGAGAGCCAAGGGTGTCCTATACAAATTCTGTGGGTGTCCTTGCCTCTCCCTTTGGGAGAGGTGTCATGCGTTAGCATGACGGAGAGGGCATGACGGAGAGGGCGGGTAGGGATGACCGCCTCGGTCATCCGTGTTCATCGTGGCGGGGGGTTTTTTCCCTGCCTCCCGCCCAACCCCTGTGTCCC
>WRME01000162.1 GCA_009777275.1 Oscillospiraceae bacterium | reverse complement strand
TTATGAGATTCGTTTGACCCTGTTATGGATTTTCCTGTCGGTTGTTACTCTTGTATCTCTGCTGTTGGCCTTGAAGAGGGTGTATCGTTGTTCCCTGACCCTACATCGCTCCCCCTGCCACAACCGGCTAATATGGTGATAATCATTATGATTGAAATAATAGAAATGAACTTTTTCATGGCTATATTCTCCCTTGCTTTTTCACCCAAACAAAACACTCAGGTCAGACTTATCGGGATATGACTGATAAAACCCCTCGGGTAGCCATGCCATATCGATTTCACCGTTTCTCAAAGCCATAAGTACTTGCTCGTTGCCGGAAAACACTCTTGTGTCAATTATCCAATGATTATCAAACTCATCGAGTACCTGTTGGAGGAAACCGTAGTCGATACCCACTGTAAAACGAAAATTGGTTACGTAATAATCATCCCAAATATCATCAATGGAGTAGGGGAAGCTGCTATGCACCAGAAAAACAAAGTCATCATCGCCTGTGTATCTGTAATCACTTGCCTCAGAAGGCGGGGTCAGCAGCGGGGTTATGCCCGTGCCGTCGGTGTTCATGACAAAAAAGAGCGGCAGTTCGTACACAGCCCAAAAGAATATTTTATCGCCGACCACGTTAAAAGAGACTATGTTGCCCTCATATAACAGCCGGTCTTCACTTCCGTCCAGAGTCATGCGGTACAGGGAATCGTTTTTATTATGATAAAGGTAGCCATTGTGATAAACAATGCCTGAAGTTCTGTTTGCATCAAATACCAACCTCCTGACACGGTTCATACCATCAGCAGGGTCATAAAATGCGCTCAGCGCAAAAATCGAGTCGTCAATGTAGTCTACACCGAAAACTATTGGCTCGTGTGGGTCGTCCGTGGCGTTGAGGGAAACTACCCTTAATCCTCTATAAACGTCATCGTCAAAAGCGCCGTCGGGAATGTTTCCGTCTAAATCAGTTCTGAATATAGCACCGCTGCCAACTATAAAAATCTCGTCAAAAGAGATTACGAAGAATTCTACATTTTCGCCCCAGTCGGTGACTATCGAAACCGATGCCCCGTCAAGGCTCATTCGGTAAATCTCCCCCATATCCAAGGGGCTTTCTCTGTCTATGTAGTATATCCAATCGTCGTAAATAATGATGTTTTCAAAGTATCCGTCCGTGATTCTAGTGCGCTGCGAACCATCGGTGCGGACTTTATACATGCCCGGATCTCCATTGCATTTTTGATAATAAATCCATCCGTCAGAAATGTTTATATATCTTGCGACGTCGTCATTGAGTTTAACGATCCCGATTCCGTCGTGATTTACGCGGAACAGTCCGGGGTCTCCAAATGAAAAATAGATGAAGTCTGCTGTTTCTGCTGCAAACCCGCGGTTAACGGAGTTGTTACCATTGTGAACGGGCGCAGACAAGTCAAGGCTGACATGCCCTGGGTTATCAGATTCCCCTGGTTCGTCGTTGGCTGTTCCAAGGATAAACTCAACGCCGTTGAGGAACACGGAGTTTTCGTACATGTGAAAGTCAATGCTGTGCCTTCGAACCCTCAGTATGCCGTCCTCTATCGAATAGTTGCCTTCAATCGCGTCGGGGGGTGCGTCCTTTATCGACATTAGAATACGAGCCGAGTCCGGGAAAAAGAGGGCGTCTATCATTGTGCCGTCGTCCAATGTAAGGAAAGCTTCCTTGTCTTTTGGGAAATACATACCGGGCGGAACACGAATAGCAGTCTCCGGCATGCCGTCCGAAACGCTATTATTGTCACATGCGATGAGAAGAAGTGTCATCAGCACTGCCAGTGATACAGCTATCGTTCTTTTCATGTAGTTTCCTCTTACTTTCTTGATTTTCTAAGCGCGACAATCGCAATTATTACCGCTATGCAGGCGTATGAACACCACCCGCAGATATTGTAGCATTAAGATCTCCGTATGCCTGTGCAGTCTGCATACGCAAAAGGGTGGAGTATACAGTAAATATCGTTAATAAAGCAACAAGAGCAACGCCGGGCATTTTTTTCAGAAACACAGTACCCCCCTGTTTGATTGCCAATCATTGATCAATATGAATAGCATAGTTATAAGCTCCAAGCAGCTATGGGGCATCGTCGGTCGCCACTATAGCACAAGATAAATATTAACGCACCACACAATCGGGTAGGTGGCATGATTTTTTTTAGGCTACCTACCCGATTGTGTGGTGCGGATCTGGTTTTATTGTGTTACAATGACCACGCAAAAATCTTCCTGCAAAGACCGGATGCCGCAGCACGCTCCAATTGGTCGTCGACGTGGTGGGCAAAAGACTGGTATTCCCGGATTTTTAGGGATAGGAAGGTATCGTCAAATATCTTACAAAGGAAACGAAACATCATAACTATAAGGAGTACATCTGAAATGGTATTAAAACGAGTTGGAAAAATAAGTATCTTATTGATTGTGGTTTTACTATTATTCGCCGCTTGCTCAAAGCCTGCGTCTCAACCACTAACGGCACAAGATTTCCTAGACCTCGGAGAAAAATACCTGCTCGACCTTGACTACGAGCAGGCATTGGTGCAGTTTCTTAAAGCTATTGAGATAGACCCGATGAACCCGCGAGGCTACACCGGCGCGGCGGAGGCGTATGTCGGACTGGGTGATATATCAAACGCTATATCTGTGCTGGAACAGGGGCTAAGAGCTACGAATGACCGAGATATCGAATCACGAATTCAGGAATTGCATGATATACAAGAGGATTCGCAAAATTCTTCGTCACAGGAACAAACTGAGTCTCCAACAAATGCTGACACAACAATACCAACAGATAACACCGGAGCGGATTCCACGGCAGAACCTGATATAAATACGTATGGCAATTCATCTGACAACATCAAAAATGGAGGTTTAGCTGCTATCCAAGGTGATCATATTTACTATATCGGGAATAGTATGTTCAATATTCACAGCATGAAAGTAGACGGAAATGATATTCGACAGCTAAACGACAGTCCTTCTTTCTTAATCAATGTAATAGGAGATTGGATCTATTATGTTTCCCCGGATGATTCATGGAATAATTTTCAAATATATAAGATGAAGTTAGACGGTAGCGAACAGGAGATGATTAGTGATGACAGCACATTTTATATGATTGTTGTCGGTGAAAGGATTTACTATATAAATAACAGCGACGGAAACAGCATATATAGGATAAATATTGACGGTAGCAATAGAATTAAACTCAACGATGATCCAACAGATTGCTTTGTTGTGTTGGACGGTCTTATGATTTTTTACTATACTCGTGGCAATAATCATGAACAGCAAGGCTCAACTGTGACATATGTCGATAGCGGTA
>WRME01000161.1 GCA_009777275.1 Oscillospiraceae bacterium | reverse complement strand
ATTTTGGCGCGAGTGTTGCCCCCCCCACCCAAGAGGGGAATCGGAAATTAGGGTATTCAAGCCCCAATCCCCCTCGGGGGAGGGGTGCCGCCGCAGCGGCGGGGTGGTCGTATCCTGGTGCCGCCGCAGCGGCGGGTGTTTTTCCCGTGGTTATCGCAAATTCTGTGAGTGTCCTTGCCTCTCCCTTTGGGAGAGGTGTCATGCGTTAGCATGACGGAGAAGGTGTGTAGGGATGACCGCCCTCGGTCATCCGTGGTTATCCCTCATAACTTCTCCCTCTCCAAAATCTCAGCCTCTATCATTTCCTGCGGTTGGTCTGAGACATGGGTTTTTCTTGCAAATTCCGGGTTTCTTTTTTCTATATACAGTTTGAAGAGGGCGATATATGCGACCGTTATGAATAGAGCCGCTGCAAAGAGGATCAGCGATATATTAAAACCTCGGGGTTTGTATCTAAACTCTATATAGTTCTCCCCCTCCTCGGCCAGCACTGCCATAAATCCGATGGCGACATTTTCTACCTCTGCTTCCTGCCCGTTTACATAGGCTGTCCATCCCTTGTCATAAGGCACGGAATAGAAAACAAGATTGGGCTTTTCAAGGGTTATAGAGGAGTTGAATCCTTTTTTAGTTACCTCAAACCAATTGCCGCTCTCCATCTGCAGATTGTCACAATCCTCGAAATAATACCGCTCGTTAGTATTGTAGAGCGATGTTGTCCTCAGCCCGTAAAAGTCGTTAAACTCGGCATCGGCTATCTGAGGGTGCGGTTTGATGTATTGACTATACTTTTCGATCAATTCGGCATCGTCGAGATAGAGTGCCTTGGTCAGCAATCTGTGTCTTGATGAGGAAACCACCGATTCAAAGGTTGCCTTATCTATATAATAGTCATAGGTAAATCCCATTGGGACATGGTACATATTTTCATAGATATAGAAGTTGCCGATGTTTTTATAATGCTCAAAGCCGACAAGCCCCGATTCAGGATGTATATACCTCTCCTTCTCTTTGTCCCAATCCCTCTCTCTTTGCTGGATGAAGAAATACTTGACCGAAAACAATCCCCGCAATGCGTATTTGTCGAGATCCGGTTTTGACGATACGTCACGCTCGACATTCACCTCCGGGTAGAAGTTCATTATAGAGGGCGACACAACGCTGTGAAAGGTATGGATGGTGGGGAATGTCCAGAGCATAGGCTGGTTGACAGAGTGGTTGTTTATATCTATGCGGTAGAAGTCATAGTCGTCACGGGGGAGGTCGATCTCGGAACGCATCTTCAGACCGTTGACCACTATCTCGTTATATGCGCTATAGTTGCCGGTAAAGTCGTGATTTCCCCGAAACATCGACACAAGTGCGGTAAATATAGTAAGAACGCATATGGTGCTGATGGTTATATTTATAAACTTCTTTTCGTTTCTACGATAGTTTTTCCAAATATACCATAGTAATACAACAAAGAGGATTCCGGTTAAGATGCCTATCCATACAAAGATCGGCTCAGGGGTGATAGAGACCTGGGAGACTACATCGTCTTTATCTATCTGTTTAAAGAGCAGTCCTATCGGCACAAATGCCAATGTTATCCCAACGCACCATGTCACCCCGTATTTAATGCTCGCTCTGCTGTTTGCGGCCGACAGCGCTGTTGCAAGACACATGATCAGTATCGGCATATAGAACCATCGTGCGTAGTATGACCAGTTGAGGGCGAAGAAGAGGCTTGTCAGGACAGGGATAAAGGCCATTACTATAGATATTATTATAAGCCGTTTTGCCCAGTGACCCTTGCGATCCTTGAGAAAGGCGATAACACCTGCCATACTGAATAGCGGCAGGAATCCCGCCAAGGATGCCCACTTGGATCCTGCGCCGGGGAAGTAGTTGGCTGTAGAGGGAATATCGGGGAGCATAAAGAAACTCTGTATTATCATAAAATACCGCTGAACACGGTCGTAGAGTATAATATCATACCCGGTGAGAAATTCCATCGTGCGGTAGTTACCCTGCAGCGCCATAAAGGACGGAATGAGAATAACAGCGGCAAGCATCACGCCCAAGACGGCCTCAAGCGCAAGAAGACCGAATTTTTTCAGATTCATTTTAAAATCCGGCGAGAGGCATCTTAGTATAAAGTATATTATAAGAAATATTACCTGACCCACAAAGAAGAAGTAGTTTGTCATAGCGCACAATGCTACCGACAAGGCAAAAACTCCCTTGCGTCCCTTGACCGCAAGCTCCTCAATGCCGATAAGCATCAGCGGGAACAGTGCGATAACATCATGGAAATGGTTGAAAAAGATATTGTGTATCGAGAATGACGAAAAGGCATAGAGCAGTCCGCCGATAACGGCATAGTCGGGGTTTTTTACAAACCGCTTGATATAGGCATAGGCAGTAACGGCCGAAACGCTGAACTTCAGCACAAACAGCGGGAACATCATATAGGGTATCCAGCTGCTCGGAAAGGGCAGAGTTATCCAGAAAAACGGACTGCCGATTACATAAAAGCTGTATGCGCCTATAAAGGGACTGCCTAAATCGGTATTCCAGTTCCACCAGATGTCTCCGCTTCTGACAGCCTCGTGACATAGCTTCCAAAAGGGAACCTGCTGCACATTATAGTCACCATAGTACAAGAAAATACCCTTGTTTAAAATAACATGAGGCAGAAAAAATATTATGGTCACTATCGCCGCTATTATAAAGATCTTGGTATAATTACCATCACCAAAAAGCGGCCTCTTGTCTCTTGCATACGACATATCTTAAACCCTTTCTGTATTAAAAACACCCGCCGCTGCGGCGGCACCCTCTTTACGAAAGAGGGCAGGGGATTGAAATAATATAATTTTTTTACAATTTTCAATATAGGTATTGACATATGCGTATGTCAATGCTATAATAATACTATAATAAAGACAGAGGGAAGGAGTGCGGTCAACACTCCCGCCACACTGCCACGCACCACAAGCGGTGTCGTTCGGCTGACTCAAAATTTAATTTAAGAAATAAGCCGTCACCTGTTGTTGTTAGGGCGGCTTATTTCTTATTTTTCTTATATGTACAAAACGCAAGAATAAATGTTGCGCCGTTTAAAATCAAATAAATCACTTCAAACAAAGACATACGTTTCACCTCCTTTCGGAGGGTCAGCCGAAAAACAAGACACCGCCTTGCTGTGATACGCTACGATAAGTATAATCTATTATGGTATGAATGTCAAATGGTATTTTACGCCCCTGTAACCGTCAATTGTATCAGACCACCCCGTCAAACACTATCGCAACTTTGTTGCGAGTGTTTGCCACCCCTCCCCAGAGGGGAATTGGAAATTATAGTATGCAAGCCCCATTCCCCTCTGGGGA
>WRME01000160.1 GCA_009777275.1 Oscillospiraceae bacterium | reverse complement strand
ATGCAAGCCCCTGCCCTCTTTCGTAAAGAGGGTGCCGCCGCAGCGGCGGGGGTTTTTCCGTGGTCATCGCAAATTCTGTGGGTGTTCTTGCCTCTCTCTTTGGGAGAGGTGTCATGCGTTAGCATGACGGAGAGGGCGGTAGGGTACGCACCCCCGTGCGTACCGCCCTTGATAAACATTTCGTGTCTTTTCGTGCTTTTCGTGGTTGCGAAAAATTGTCAATTGTACATTGTAAATTGTTAATTGTCGTCGTCCAGCGCTGCGATTCCGGGGAGTTCCAGTCCTTCTAAGAACTCGAGCGACGCCCCTCCGCCTGTAGAGATGTGGGTCATTTTGTCGGCGAATCCGAGGTTTTCTATAGCTGCGGCGCTATCTCCGCCTCCGATAATCGAAATAGCTCCCGAATCGGCGATCGCCTTTGCTACCGCCTTTGTTCCTGCCGCAAAATTCTCCCATTCGCTAACGCCTACAGGCCCGTTCCATATGACCGTACCTGCACCTTTTATAGCGGCGGTGAATTTCTCCTCGGTCTCAGGTCCTATATCGTAACCCGAATATCCGTCCGGGATGCTGTTCGATTTCACAGTGATAAAATTGCAATCAGGCTTGTACTCATCCCCGGCCTTGTTGTCGACAGGAATCAGGAAGTTTGTGTTGTTATCCTTAGCCTTTTTCATAAGCTCAAGCGCAAATTCGAGCTTGTCGTCCTCACATATCGAATCTCCTATGCTGTAACCCTGTGCTTTCATAAAGGTATATGCCATTCCGCCGCCGATAATGATGGTGTCTACCTTGTCTATAAGATTCTCGATAACGCCTATTTTGTCGCTGACCTTTGCCCCGCCCAGTATGACGACAAAGGGACGTTTGGGATTCTCGAGCGCATTGCCCATTATGTCTATTTCTTTTTGGATCAGGAATCCGCATACAGCAGGAAGATGGTCGGCAACCCCTGCGGTAGAGGCGTGCGCCCTATGCGATGTTCCAAAGGCATCGTTGACATAGATGTCGGCCATGCCTGCAAGTTCTTTGGAGAAATCGGCATCGTTCTTTTCCTCTTCTTTGTGGAATCTCACGTTCTCAAGCAGCATGATCTCCCCGCTCTTGAGAGCGGCGGCTTTGCTCTTGGCATCATCGCCGATAACATCGGCGGCAAGGATGACCGTCTTACCCAGCAGCTCAGACAGTCTCTTAGCAATGGGAGCCAACGAGAACTTGGGGTTAAACTCACCCTTGGGTCTGCCGAAATGGGAACAGGCGATAACAGCGGCTCCGTTGTCCAGCAGATAGTTGAGGGTAGGCAGTGATTCCCTGATTCGCTTGTCGTCGGTGATTTTGCCGTCAACGATAGGCACATTAAAATCCAGCCTTGCAAGAATCTTTTTGTCCTTAACATCGATGTCCTTAATGGTTTTTTTGTTCAATGATTTCATATAAAAATTCCTTTCGGTAAAATATCTTATACGGTACACACAGAGGGTGCGTACCGTATTTTGTATATATATTCCTGCGGCGGGTATCAGTTGACCGCTCCGCAGATTGCGGCAAAATCCTTGGATTTCAGCGATGCGCCGCCGATCAATCCGCCGTCAACGTCCTTTTTAGAGAGAAGTTCTGCGGCGTTAGCGGCGTTCATCGAGCCGCCGTATTGTATCGTGGTTGCCTGTGCTATTTGATCTCCGTACAGTCCTGCAACGGTTGCTCGTATGGCGGCACAGGCATGGTCAGCCTGCTCGCTTGTGGCGTTTCTCCCCGTGCCGATCGCCCATACAGGCTCGTATGCGATTATTATATCCTTCATCTGTCCGGCGGTAATGCCGCTCAGAGCCACCTTTGTCTGTAATGCCGTAACCTCATCGGTGATCCCGTATTCACGCTCGGCAAGATGCTCTCCCACGCATAGTATGACCTTTAACCCTGCGGCAAGCGCCGCCTTTGTCCTCAGATTGACCGTTTTGTCGGTCTCGCCGTAATACTGTCTGCGTTCGCTGTGTCCGATTATTACATATTCAACCCCGATTTCAGCAAGCATATCGGCTGATATTTCTCCCGTGTATGCTCCTGCCGATTCGTGGTGACAGTTCTGCGCTCCTATCTTAATCACAGTTCCTGCGGCGGCATCTACTGCCGTCTCCAAATTTGTATAGGGAACGCACAGGACGACATCGCAACCGGCATCCTTTACAAGGGGCGCTATCTCGCCTATAAGCTCCTTTGTTTGTGCGCGGTTGTTGTTCATCTTCCAGTTTCCCGCTATTACGGTCTTTCTAACTGATCTATTCATAAGTTCATCCTTTCGTACTTATTATGTAAATTTACTGTATGGGTATGCTGAATATGTTACCGCTGTCTCCGCCGTAATATATAGGCAGCTGACCGTTCCACTTTTTTATTGCTTCTATCGTTATCATGGCATCGGTTATTTCCTGCGACTTTAAGCGATACGCCTCTGCTTCGGCCTGAGCTTCTGCTATCTTTTGCTCGGCCTCTACCCTGATTCTCGCCAAATCCTGCTCGGCCTTGAGAGCCTGCTGCTGTGCTGTCTGTTTTGCTTCGATAGCCTTGTTGAACTCTTCGCTAAACTCAAAGTTTACTATGTTGAACACCTCGGTAGTAAGTCCAAATGTATCGATTTTTTCGGCTATCAATTCCTTTATGCGTGTTCCGACTTCCTGACGCATGGTTATAAGCTCTTCTGCAGTGTATCCCGCCGTAACCGCCTTGATACATTCGTGTATGGCAGGACGGATAAGCACAGTTTCATAATCGACCCCTACATTTTTGAATATGTCGGCCGACCTGCCTCTCTCGAGCCTGTAGTTAAGCGATATTGTCGAGGTTACATTCTGCAGATCCTTAGATGCACTGGCGGTATCCACGTCAACCTTCATAACACGGTTGTTCATCATAACAACATTTGTTATGAGCGGCACCTTGAAATGTATACCCTCCTGCATGGTTGCTTCGCTAACGCTCCCCAGCGTGACCCTAACTCCGGTATGACCTGCCGGAACTATAGCAACACTCCCGAATAGGAGTATTGCGGCCGCAATGCCGATAACTACTAATATCACCGTGTTTCTCGCCTTTATTGCGGCATCTCCCTTGACCTCTACCATTCTCCTGTTATCCATAAAAACAATTCCTTTCTGTTATATATTTATTCCTAAAACTCTCTGCTGTTCCAATTTACTTTTTTGATAGTCGCAAATTTTGCAAGGTACGCACGGGGGTGCGTACCCTACTGCCCTCTCCGTCACGCTAAAGCGTGCCACCTCTCCCAAAGGGAGAGGCAAGGACACCCACAAAATTTGTGATAATCCCGGTACGCACAGGGGTGCGTACCCTACAGACCACCCCGTCAAACACTATCGCAACTTTGTTGCGAGTGTTTGCCACCCCTCCCCAGAGGGGAATTGGAAATTATAGTATGCAAGCCC
>WRME01000159.1 GCA_009777275.1 Oscillospiraceae bacterium | reverse complement strand
AAATTGCCACTGGGCATCATCCCCCGCGGGGGGGGGGTGCCAACCCCTCGCAACAGAGTTGCGATAGTGTTTGAAGGGGTGGTCGTCCCCTGGCGCCCTCGCAGCGGCGGGTGTTTTTCCGTGATTACCGCAAATCCTGTGGGTGTTCTTGCCTCTCCCTTTGGGAGAGGTGTCATGCGTTAGCATGACGGAGAGGGTGGGTAGGGATGACCGCCCTCGGTCATCCGTGATTATTGCCAACGGAGAGGGCATGACGGGGTGGTCTGCTACAATGTACAGTTACGGAGTGAAATTTATGATAAAAATGTCTAAACTTATCCTTGCTTTTGTGTTTTTGGCGGCGGCTGTTCTTTTTTTTGTGTTCTTTAAAGAGATTACTCTGGCGGCAAAAGAGAGCGTGATGCTCTGTATCGGCGTGATAATTCCGTCGCTGTTTTGCTTTGTGGTGCTGTCGCATTTTGCGGTGTCTACGGGGATTCTTGATGTGATCCTGTCTCCGTTTGGTTTTGTGGCGAGGTATGTTTTCAAGGTCTCTCCCCGGTTTACATCGCTTATAGTCATGTCTATGATCGGCGGCTATCCGGTCGGGGCCCGACTGTTAGCGCGCGAAATACGAGAGGGTAATCTCAGCGCCGAGGAGGGCGGCAGGATGCTCCACTTCTGCGTGAACAGCGGACCTGCCTTTGTTATATCGGGTATTGCGGTTCCGTTGTTCGGCAGTCTTAGGGCAGGGGTGATAATATATCTGTCGCAGATCTTCGCCTGTATGGTTATGGGGCTGATAACCTCTCCAAAGGGTGACATACCCCGCAAAAAAGAGCGGAGAAAAAAAAGAACCGACTATGCGGCGGCGTTGGTTGATTCTGTAAACGCATCGCTGAAATCTATGGCAATGACCTGCGGGTGTATTATCTTTTTTTCGGCAGTTCTGACCGTTTTGACCCAAACGGAGGTTGTCGGCTTTTTATCGGGTTTGTTGGCGGCCTTTGTATCGGAGGGTGATTCATATACTGTGGTTATCGGATTTTTCGAGGTTGCATCAGGAGCGCTCAGGAGCGGAAGCGGTCTGATGAGCGTTGCTGTAATAACGGCATTCGGCGGACTGTGCGTTCATTCTCAGGTGGCGGCCGCTATGAGGGGAACAAGAGTAAGACTGCTGCCATTCATGCTTATGCGGCCGGTATATGTCGCCGCAAGCGCCATATTCTGCCGCTTTGCCTTTGTTTTTACCGATACAGAGATGGCAGTTTTCGCCCCCGGAGAGAGGGTTGTATATGAATATTTTACCGTTTCTCCCGTCATATCAATTTTATTAATAATTTTATCTGTTATACTGTTGTTATTTACGATAAAATCTGTTAGAATAAAAATACTATGATTATAAATAAAAAACACACCCTCTTTTCTGCAAAGAACCAACCCTGTTGCAAACACTGTCTGCACAGCAAGGTTTCGGCAAGCAGAATATCGATAATATGTAAATACAAGGGCTTGGTCTCTGCGGATTTTTCCTGCGGAAGATTTGTCTATGACCCGCTCAAGCGTAGCCCTAACCGTCTTCCCCCTATGCCGGGTGAGGATTTTTCAGCCGAGGATTTTGACCTGAATGATATAGAAAGCGATGATAAGACCTATGATGTATAAACTAAACTTTGAGCAATACGAGAATGTGTTTACCCTGCCTGTGTCGGTGGTTGACCAGTATATCACCGATGCTGCGGGTATAAATATCAAGGTGTTTATGGCAATCGCCCGTCATTACGGCCATCGTCCGTCTCTGGAGGAGCTGGCAAAGATGCTTGCCGTTAATACAAGCGATGTTAAGGAGGCCGTCTACTACTGGATCAACAAGGGATTGCTGCTCGATGTTGGTGAGGAGGCGCACAAACCTCCCGCTATATCGCCCAAGCCGACAAGAATCCTGTCGGGAAGCATAGAGGAGAGCGTTAAGCAGGATGCGGGGTTAAAGATACTCCTGACCAATACCGAGGATTTTTTCGGACGCCCCATAACATCTACAGAACAGCGGTCGCTGATATATCTCTATGAGGAAACACGCCTGCCTGTCGAGGTTATCCTGATGGCTATCGACTATTGTATCAAGATAGACAAGCCCAACATCCGATATATAGTAAAGGTTTGTGAAAGCTGGGCGGATCTCGGAATATGTGACCACGATTCAGCCGAAACTTATCTTGTGGGCATAACCACCCGAAACAACCGCTATAACAAAATCCAGGGTATATTTGGTCTTTCGGGACGGAATCTGACCGCCAAGGAAAAGGAATACATAGACCGCTGGTTTACCGAATTTGGCTTTGATGAGCAGATGGTAGAAAAAGCATATGAAATATGCGCCGACAAAACCGGAAAGATGTCCTTTGCATACATAAACACGGTGCTGAAAAACTGGCAGGACGGCGGAATCAACACACCCGACAAAATCGTCGTCACAGCAGCCAACAAACCCCGCATTAAAAAAGAAGCATCCTATAACATAGACGAACTCGCCGCAAAAGGGCTCAAGAGAAAAATGAATGTGTGAGAGGGGAATGAATATGCAGGCTATACAAGGAGTTTATGACAACGGAGTATTGTTGCTGGACAAAAAAGCTCCGGCAGTAAAGTCACGGGTTATCGTATTGTTCACGGAAAACGAAACGAGAAAAAAGATGTCTAAGGATGAGGCGTTAAAAATCCTGCACAAACACGCAGGAAGCATAAAAAGAGAGGTCGATTTTGAAAAGGAAAGGGATGAATATTTAAGTGAAAAATACGGCTGTGTTGATTGATACAAATGTTGTTTTGGATTGGCTTTTAGTACGTCAGCCTTTTGCAGACAACGCTAAACGCATTATAGAATATTGTATAAATGAAAACTGGGGCTGCTATTTAGCCGGACACACTCTGCTTAATATTTTCTATATTACCCGCAAAGAAAAAAGCATAGAAGAGAGAAAAGAAATACTTTTAATGCTTTGTGACTGCTTTAAAATAATTAATATTGAAAAACATATGTTTGTTACTGCATTGCAAAATGAAAATTGGCGTGATTTAGAAGACGGTTTGCAGATGTTATCTGCCGAACAAGAAAATCTTGATTATATTATTACCCGTGATTTAAACGATTTCAAACATACATCGGTTAGAGTTTTGTCTCCCGAAAGTTTTTTGAAGATTATACGGTCGTAAAAACAGAAGTATCCTATAACATAGATGAACTCAAGAGAAAAATGAATGTGTGAGAGGGGAAAAACACCCGCCGCTGCGGCGACACCAAGGGAAAAACACCCGCCCTTGCGAGGGCACCCTCTTTGCCAAAGAGGGCAGGGGCTTGCATACTATAATTTCCAATTCCCCTCTGGGGAGGGGTGGCAAACACTCGCAACAAAGTTGCGATAGTGTTTGACGGGGTGGTCTGCCCGAGGAACGCCTCAGCGGCGGG
>WRME01000158.1 GCA_009777275.1 Oscillospiraceae bacterium | reverse complement strand
CCAGAGGGGAATTGGAAATTATAGTATGCAAGCCCCATTCCCCTCTGGGGAGGGGTGCCGCCGCAGCGGCGGGGTGGTCTTGTAGGGGCGGCAATCTGCCGCCCGTGGCTATTGCGGCGTTGTAGGGATGACCGCCCTCGGTCATCCGTGGTTATTGCGGCGGGGTGGTCTGTAGGGACGACCGCATAAAATTTCATATTGACATCTTCATCATTCTACTATATAATGGTATCATTACTAAGTGGAGAAATGAAAGGATGATTGTAAAAATGAAAAAGATTGTGTCGTTATTTATGGTGCTTATGCTCTGTATAGCCGTGATTCCATCTATAGCCTTTGCCGATAATGACGAGTTTGCTGCGGGCGATATAAACAAGGACGGCATTGTAAACATCTTTGATTTATTAACACTGCGGAACTACATAGTAAGAGGAGATCTGACACATGATCAGATTGCTTTAGCCGATCTGAACTTGGACGGCCGTGTGAATGTGATTGATATTCTCTTTGTTCGGGATATAATTCTCGGCAGGAATCCCGTGGCCGATAGATCTGTCGATATTCTAAAGGGCAAGCAGATCCATGTTGCATGGTCGGGCGGTACATTCTTTTCCACCACAGGATTCGATCCCGATGGCACCTTGGCTGCTCGTCAGGCGGCTATCAATGCCATTGACGCACGGTTCGGCTGCGAATATGTCGGAAGAGAGATACCCGGCGGGGCTTTTGCCCTGCTTGAAGCGGCAAGACCCGTAATATATGCGGGAGACTTTTTCTCAGATGTTATGGTATCATGGGTTCATCGTATCGGATCCGGTGTTGAGTTGAATCTTTTTAAAGACCTGAACAAAATCCCGGAAATGCAGATGTATAGCTCCAAGTGGGATAAAAACGCTGTCGAGCAGACAAGGGTTTTCGGAAAAAATCTCTTTGTGTTTCCTGATTTTAAATCTCCGGCAAACACAGCGGCAGGATTGATGTTTAACAAAAGAATACTCGGTGAGGTCGGAATGACATCCAACCAGCTCTACCAAATGGTACGAGAAAATAAATGGACATTTTCAGAGTTTCAATCTCTCAGCAGTAAGGCTTACAAAGACATTGACGGCGTCCCCGGTCCTTCGATAGACGATGTATTCGGGTTTACAGGCGTTGATATGCCGGGCGGTGTGGGCCGAAATGTCTTTATCGCAGCGAGCGGAGTTCCGGTTGTCAGAACAAACGACGGCGGCTTTGCAAACAACATGGAAAGCCCGCAAACCCTTGCGGCTCTCGGCGTTATATCATCCTGGCTCAATAAAGACCGATCGGTTATGACCGAAGCTATCGACCAACGTTATTGGGATCTGCAAACCGATGCGTTTATGTCGGGCAGGGCGCTTTTCTATGATTCACGATCCTACACTGTGCCTACCGATGAATTTCCCTCAAGCGATGGATGGGGCATGGTACCATATCCGACAAGCTCGGCGGGCGAGGGATACAGGAGCGGCATCAACCAAAACACCGAGGTTATCGCCATCCCCGCCAACAACACCAGAGACAGGACAGCGCTTGCAGGAGTATGGCTGGGTCAATGGGTTGAAGGGTTTTCGCCGATTTACGCAAAAAACCTTGCTAACACAAAATCGAGAATAACCGGACCCGATGCCGCACAGATTATAGAAATGAACGAACTTATCAAACAAACCGGATATTTCTGCCCGTCATATTGGGGAGTTATAAATCATTACGGTAATATTATCCGTCTCTACCGAGGAGAAGAAACCGATCCGCTGCAATCGGTCAAAAGTGTTAATTTTGACATACAGATCAGCAACTTCTTAGATGCAGTGAGAGCGGCGGGGTAAAAATGGGGTAAAATTATAGAAATGTTGTGATTTTATTGCAATGGGTTATTCTTGTGGTGTTAATAGCTGTTTCGGGGGTGTTTTCCGCTACCGAAACAGCCTTTTCCGGTCTTAGTATGATACGTCTTAAAACCCTGGCCAACAGCGGTCATGCCGGAGCGGCGGCCACGTTAAAACTTGCGGGAAAGTATGACAAGATCATAACTACCGTGCTTATTTACAATAACATAGTAAACATCGCCGCCGCATCATACGGAACGCTGGTGTTCCTGTCGATATTTCCGTTGCATGGGGCGCTGATTTCCTCTGTCACCCTAACGGTGCTTATACTGATTTTCGGTGAAATACTTCCCAAGACCTATGCGAAATCCAATGCTGAATCGCTTGCCATTCGGCTTACCCCGCTCCTGTTGTTCTGCATGATACTTCTTGCGCCCTTTATATGGCTGATGACCCGTCTTCAGATCTTTGTTACAAAAATCAATGCCGACAGCAAGAACCGCCCATCCATAACAGAGGAAGAGCTAAAGGTGATTATCGAAGAGATCAAGGAAGAGGGAGTTCTCGAGAGCCAGGAGAGCGAACTTGCCAGAGCCGCTCTTGAGTTTGACGAAACCACCGCCGCAGACATTCTTGTACCGAGGGTGGATGTTGTATCGATCGAGATTGGCGAAAACATAGAGGTTATAAAGGATCTCTTTCTAAAGGAACGCTATTCACGGCTCCCTGTCTACAAGGGGAGCATTGATAACGTCATAGGCGTTCTGCATCAAAAGGATTTTTTCATGCACTATCTTGTGGGAAAACCCTTCACCGTCAAGCAAATTCTGCAAAAGCCGTTTTTCGTGCCGCCAACCATAAAAATATCAGAACTTTTAGCCGAGTTCAAGCGGCTCAAACCCCATATGGCGCTTGTTACCGATCAGCATGGCGGCATCGACGGTATCATCACTCTCGAGGATGTGCTGGAGGAGTTGGTGGGAGAGATATATGACGAAGATGATGAAATCGCCGACGATTTCGCCTGCATTGACCAAAACACCTACAGAGTTAGCGGCAACATGAGGGTTGACGATGTCTTTGAGCAGCTAAACTGCGCTTACAAAGACCATGAAATCGAACACCTCACGATAAGCGGCTGGGTACTCGAGATCTTTGAAAAAATCCCGGAAAAGGGCGAAACATTCAACTACAAAAACCTAACCGTAACGGTAGACCAGGTAGAAGAACTGAGAATACTGTATGTGACGATACAGTTGACAGTTGACAGTTGACAGTTGACAGTTGACAGTTACGGAGGGTAACCACGAAAAGCACGAAAAGCACGAAAATCACGAAAAGAGAAAAACACCCCGTCAGTGATAACCACGGGCGGCAGATTGCCGCCCCTACGGGTAGCAGACCACCCCGCAATTTGTATGGGACGGTACGCACGGGGGTGCGTACCCTACAGCCTACCACCTAAATCCATATACCTTGCAGCAGACCACCCCGTCAAACACTATCGCAACTTTGTTGCGAGTGTTTGCCACCCCTCCCCAGAGGGGAATTGGAAATTATAGTATGCAAGCCCCATTCCCCTCTGGGGAGGGGCGCCGCCGCA
>WRME01000157.1 GCA_009777275.1 Oscillospiraceae bacterium | reverse complement strand
TGGGGGGGGGGGGGTGGGGGGGGGGGGGGGGGGGGGGGGCATGACGGAGAGGGCGGGTAGGGATGACCGCCTCGGTCATCCGTGTTCATCGTGGCGGGTGTTTTTCTCCGTGCCTACCGCAAACCCTGTGTGTCACCTTGCCTCTCCCTTTGGGAGAGGTGTCACGCCGTGGCGTGACGGAGAGGGCATGACGGCGGGGTGTTTTTCTAAATAAAAATATTTTTTATTTATCACTTGATTGCTTGTTCCAAATCGGCTATAATGTCATTAACGTCCTCTATACCTATCGAGAGCCTGACCGTTCCATCGGTGATTCCGGCCTTTAAGAGACGCTCGGGAGTGAGCTGGCTGTGTGTGGTTGTAGCGGGATGGCTGACGAGAGACTTTGCATCGCCTACGTTGGCACAGTGGACAATCAGCTTCAGACTGTCGATAAAATCGGCTCCTGCCTGCTTGCCGCCTGCCAGTACAAAGGTAAAGACAGAGCTTGCCATACCGTCTTTGAAATATTTATTTACCAGACCATTGTATCTGCTTGATTTAAGACCGGGATAATTGACCGCACTTACGGCGCTGTGATTCTCGAGATACTCCGCAACCTTGAGCGCGTTTTGAGAATGACGATCCATACGCAGAGGGAGGGTTTCAAGCCCGGTGCATAGTTGGTGAGAGTTAAATGGAGAGAGACAAGCCCCTATATCACGCATCAGCAATGTTCTCATACGCAGTATAAACGCAGGAGCTCCAAGATCGGCATAGATGATTCCGTGATAGCTTGGATCGGGTTGGTTGTAGAGCGGGAAACGGGGGTTGTCCTTGAACTCAAACCTGCCGCTGTCGATAACCGCTCCTCCCATAACGCCGCCATAGCTGCTGATGTATTTAGTAGCCGAATGTACCACAAAATCCGCTCCGAACTCTATAGGACGGCAGAGATAGGGCGTTGTGAATGTGGAATCTACCACAAACGGTATCCCATGCTTGTGAGCAAGGTCGGCGATAGGCTGAAGATCCGCTACATTAGCGTTGGGATTGCCTATTGTTTCTACAAAGAATCCTCTTGTCTTGTCTGTGATCGCTTCTTCCCATGCTCCGAGATCATCGGGATTGACAAACTTTACGGTTATACCAAGACGGCTGAGTGTAGTTCCGAGAAGGTTTATCGCACCTCCGTATATGTATAATGACGAAACAATTTCATCTCCGGCATTGGCAAGATTGACGATTGTATTGAATATCGCAGCGTGTCCCGATGAAAATGCCAACGCTCCGACACCGCCCTCAAGCTGAGCCATCCTCTGCTCAAAAGCATCGCTGGTGGGGTTCATAATACGGCTGTAGATATTACCGAATTTTGACAGCTCAAATAAATTTTTGGCGTGTTCGGTGTTTTCAAACCTATAGGCATTTGTAAGATGTATCGGAAGTCCTATAGATCCCGTTCCTTTGTCGCCCGGATTTCCGCCGTGTACGGCGATTGTGTTAAAACCATAATTTTCCATTTGTCTGTTGTCTCCTTATAAAAAATATTTAGATTGGGTCTGCTCCTATATACTATAACACGAAAGGTGTCTTATGTAAATGAAAAAATTATTATTATTTATAAATATTTGTTTCCTGCTCCTGTGGTCATCTCAAAATGCGGCTGCGGCAACCGCTTTCCGCCCGCCCGAGGAACCTCTCAGCAAGAGTGTGTTACTTATTAATATGGACGACAATTCGGTTGTTTACGAGAAGAACAGCGATGCTCCAAGAGCGCCCGCTTCTCTTGTAAAGATCATGGTCTCTATCATAGTTATAGAAAAAATACCCGACCTTGAGAACACCATGATACACGCTCCCAAGGAGGTCTTCGACGATTTTGCGGGAGTTAATGTATCCAACGCCGGCATAAAGATCGGAGAAAGTATACGCGCGATCGATGGACTGTATGCGCTGATGCTTCCCTCCGCCTGCGAGGTTGCGAATATGTTCGCCTATCATTTAGGCGATGGGAATCCGCAGTTGTTTATAGATATGATGAACGCAAAGGCGGCGGAATTAGGAGCATCCTCAACCGTCTTCAAAAACGCCCACGGTCTTGACGAGGACGGTCAGCTGACCACGGCTCGGGATATATACAAAATAACCGATTATGCGCTGGAGTATGATGTTTTTGAAAAGGCGGCGACAACCCTGCGTTACGAAATGCCCGCAACATCATACAATCAGGCTCGTTATATATTTCACACCAATCTGATGATGAACGAGACACAGGGGGTTACAAGCAGCGCCAACTACTATGACAGACGTGTAGCGGGTATAAAAACCGGATTCACCCCCGCCGCAGGACGCAATCTTGTTTCAATGGCATCCAACAGCGAGAATAGGTATATGCTCATCACTATGGGGGCGCCATTTGAGGATGAACAGGGTAAAAGACTTCTTATAGCCCACAATCTAAAGGATTCCAAGGATATATACAACTGGGTTTTTTCAAAACTGCGGTATAAAACCATAATAAAATCTGTCGAAACTACCGGACAGATAGCGGTCAAACACGCCTCCGGAAAGGACAGTCTGCTGGTTGGACCGGAGGAGGATGTTATCACCCTGATTCCCTCCGACATTGATGTTAGCAGTGTACAGCGTGTGCATGACATACCCGATGTCATAAACGCCCCTGTAAAACAGGGACAGATAGTCGGAACCCTTACATTCAAGCTATCCAACGAGGCGATCGCCACCGTAAACGTCGTTGCGGCTGAGGATATAGGGCGTAACCTCTTCCTCTATGCGGGGGACACGATCCTGAATATATTTACACAATGGTGGTTTAAGATAATCGCTTTTGTTCTGCTTGCTCTGTTGGTGCTGTATACCGCTATGACTATATCGCACAACAAAAACAAACGCAGAAGATACCGCAACAGAAAAAACAAAGACCTAAAGAGGATAAGACCATGAGAGCGGTAATACAGCGGGTTACACAGGCGTCGGTCACGGTAGAGGGGAATGTCACGGGAGAGATCGGACAGGGTTATGTTGTGTTTTTAGCAGTCGGCAAAAACGACGACAGGGATACAGCCGTCAGAATGGCCGAGAAGATACGAAAACTACGCCTGATGAATGACCAAAACGGTAAAATCAATCTCTCGATCGAGGATGTAAAGGGAGAAATCCTTGTCATATCGCAGTTCACGCTCTATGCCGATTGCAGCAAGAACCGACCGAGCTTTTCGGGTGCGGGTGACCCCGTCTTAGCCGAAGAACTCTATAACTACTTTATCGAGATATGCAAAACAAAATTCAGCAAAACAGCACATGGAATCTTCGGAGCATCAATGCAGGTGTCACTCGTCAACGACGGGCCGGTGACGATACAATTGACAGTTGACAATTGACAGTTGCCCTCTCCGTCACGCCACGGCGTGACACCTCTCCCAAAGGGAGAGGCAAGAACACCCACAGGGTTTGCGGTGACCAC
>WRME01000156.1 GCA_009777275.1 Oscillospiraceae bacterium | reverse complement strand
AATTCTGTGTGTCACCTTGGCTCTCCCTTTGGGAGAGCTGTCGGCGGTAACGCCGACTGAGAGGGCGGGACAGGGCGTCACTCTCTTACATTATACACTAATATAATCCTTTTTATCCATCGGTATCCTCTTCTGTTGCGCCCATGTCCTTAAAAACAGCGCTGATGTCTTCTTCTGATTCGTCCTGATCGTCAAGATTTTCTTGGGCGACATATTTGAGTATGTACTGAAACGAATTGAATGTTACAATAAACCCGATAAATGCGGGAATAATCAGCACCATCAGGAGTATCATCAGGCTCATAATCAGATAGTTGTTGACAGCGATGGTTATAAACGCCAGCGTAAAGAATGTAACTATGATAAAGAACAGGGTTATAAAGTTAGTCTTTACCGCCAAAAAAGAAAGCAAAACAGAGTTTTTTATTATCTGCTTTAGGCTCAGCTGTGCGCTTGTTATCATTAAGAATGTGTAAAAGTTTGCAAAAACAAAGACAAACATCATAAATATAGCAACGGTAAATGCGGCGACATATAGGATTCCTCCGCTGAGCTGCTCTAAATAATAGTCTAAGGCATAGTTGAAGAGTATGATAAACACAGCGTTGATGAGTGACATACATAACGCCTGACGAAAGTTTTTTTTGAAAGCATCCATAAAGTCTGAGAACAAAAAGACCGGCTTACCCCAGGCATAGTTACGCAGAACATAGCTGAATGCGGCAATCGCAGGCCCGATAGTTACGATCGGAACACAGGCCGCCACAAACAGCAGATTCAAGACCATCAGTTGCCATACCTTTCTGAAAAACAGCTCCCAAAACAAAAAGAATCGCTTTTTTTCCGGTTCGTTTTTGCCTATTCCCGGCCCCGCTTTCATCTGAGCGCCGAAGTATCCAAAAAAATCTGCCATATTCTATTCCTCTCTATGTGTATTTGTGGGCTACGGGATCAGGGACTCGATCTCTTCGGGGGTGAGGTTGGTTAGCTTGGCTATGTCGTCAATAGGAATGTTCATCTTGAGTGCATTTCGGGCAATGGTGATTTTCCCCGCAGTCATGCCCCGCTGTATGCCCTGCTGCATACCCCTCTCCATGCCCTGCTGTATGCCTTGTTGTATACCCATCCTCTCCGCATGATACAACGCCTGGGCTTCGTCATGGCGGGCTTTCGAGCGGAGCCGCTCCATCTCCTTAAACTCCGGCGAGACCGATACGCTCCTATATGCGCTGATTGCTTGTTCCATTTCCGGCACCTCCAGTGCTTCAATTTTCTTTAATTCTTCCTCGGTTTCCGCCTTGAAAAGCGCCAACCACAGCTGCAATTTGTCGTTTTTGTTGACCGACTTAGGCAGTTTCGGCAGTTCAAAATAGTGCATACTCATTTTGTCGGTGAGTTCGGTGTGACGAGTGACCTCTAACGCACGAAATTCCGAGTGGAACTCATCACAGTCGAACATGGGAAAATCGACAATGCTGATGAAAATCGTGCGGGGCAGTTCGGCATATTTCCCGCCATCTTTGAGGGCTGATGAATACTCACGAGCCCAAAGATATAGCGATCGTTCGGGAAAATCCCCCTCATCACGGACTTGGATTTCGAGATCGACACGCTGTCCGTCGATTGTCATGTTTATGTCGAGTCGGCAAAACTTGTCACCAAGACTTTCCGGCGGCATTTCTGAGTTTGTTATCTCAAACTGCCCGATGCTTTTGACTGTAATGCCGAGCAGCTCTGCGACAAGTTTCTTGAGCAGGTCGGGATATTTTACGAACAGGACTTTGAATAGCGTGTCGTTTTTTAATGTATATTCGAGTTTAGTCATATGTGTTGCTCCTTTCTCTTTCTCTCTACATCTATCCTACCACATTTTTATATAGATTGCAACAACATTCTCCATTCTTAATTCTCCATTCTGCATTGCCCCCTACCCCGTGCTGCCAAACCCTCCCGTTCCTCGCTCGGTGCTGTCGAATGTGTCTTGGTTCTCGCAAAATTCCGGCAGCATCACCTTGGAAATAACCATCTGTGCGAATCGGTCGCCCGTGTTTATAGTAAAAGGCGTATCGCCGTGGTTTATGAGCGGCACCATTATCTCGCCCCGATAGTCGCTGTCTATAACGCCTACGCTGTTTGCAAGCGTGATACCGTATTTTGACGCAAGACCGCTGCGTGCGTATATAAAGGCGGCAGTGTTTTTATCGGCGATAGCAATAGCTATACCTGTCGGAATCATAGCGATTTTGTTCGGCATGATAACAACGGGCCGGTCAAGCAGTGCGTATAAATCATATCCCGCACTCCCGGGTGTGGCTCGTTCAGGCGCTCTTGCCCCGGGACGAAGGAGTTTGTAGGATAGTTTGTTCATAATAATTCACAACCCTCACAAAAACGATTCCAGCATGGTCAAATCTCCGTTGGTTTTCACACTAAGTCCTGCCGGGATGAAGAAGGAATCGCCTTTTTTTATCTCAAGACTGCCTCCGTCCCATGACAGTGTTCCGGCTCCGTCCAGCACCAGCAGTGATGTAAAGCTATCAGAGCGGCAGATGGCATATTCGCCGTCTGATACAACCCTGTTTGCGGTAAAATACTCACAGACAGCAAGACGGGTTACATCAGAGCCGCCGACACGGGATATGCTGTCGGCATTTTGTACAACGGGCGGCGAAAGAACAGTCACCTCGAGCGCCTTGTCTATATACAGCTCGCGCGGACTGCCGTCCGCCCCTACCCTGCCGTAATCATAAACCCTGTAGGTAAGGTTAGAGTTCTGCTGAACCTCGGCGATAAGAAGACCCGCTCCTATAGCGTGGATAGTTCCTGCCTCTATAAAAAAGCAGTCGCCCTGTTTGACATTGACCTTGTTCAGCACCTCTAAGAGGGTGTTGTTTTCTATGCGGCGGCGAAATTCGTCTTTATCTATGGTACGGTTGAATCCGTAATACAGATAGGCACCCTTGTCGCATCCGACTACATACCACATCTCTGTCTTGCCGTACTGCCCCTCGTTTTTGAGAGCGTAACTATCCTCAGGATGAACCTGTATCGAGAGATTTTCTCTGGCGTCTATTAATTTTATAAGCATCGGGAAAAACTCGAATCTGTCTGCTTTGCTGCCTGCTCCTCCGAATTTTGCTACAGCTTGGGTCAGGGTAAGACCTGCGGCATCACCGTTCTCTACCACAGACGCTCCGTCTTTGTGTGCAGAAAGAACCCATGCTTCGGCCACGGGATCGGTATCGGTGACCATATCGAACTCGGTCTTGAGCCTTGTCCCTCCCCAAATGTAGTCTTTAAATGCGGGCTTTAGTTTATACGGATACATAATCATTTCCTCCTGTTTTGTTATATATGAATTATACATAGTAATAGAGGAAATGTCAATGGAGAATTGGAGACCACCCCGCCGCTGCGGCGGCACCCCTCCCCCGAGGGGGAATGGGGGTTGCATACTATAAATTCTTATTTTCCCCTCGT
>WRME01000155.1 GCA_009777275.1 Oscillospiraceae bacterium | reverse complement strand
GGAAATTATGGTATGCAAGCCCCAATTCCCCTCTGGGGAGGGGTGCCGCCGCAGCGGCGGGGTGGTCTTCCTCTGGTGCCGCCGCAGCGGCGGGTGTTTTTCCTATCTCCTCCTGAGAATCCAATCCCTCATCACCAGCATATCGAATATATTTATCACCCCGTCCTTGTTTACATCCATCATAGTCCGATCGTTTGCAGGCGGCAGAGTTTTGCCGAGGATGAAATCACGGACTGCGAGGATGTCGTTGATGTTATAATTACGCACATACTGCGATACAGTTCCACTAAATCCCGCAGTAGCGTTCCCGATAGTTACTGATGTAGACCATGTTGCTTGGTTTTCTCCCACCTCTGTCCATGTTAGTATACCGTCTTCATATGTGCCGTCATTCAGTAATGTGAGTTCGACAGAATCAGAATTAATATCTTTCACAGCAAATTTTGTAGAAGTGTTAATAACGACATCGTCGAGAGTGATTGACTGATCAGACAAATCCAACAACAATAACCTTGTCAATTCTGCAAGCGGAGCTATATCGCTGATTTGGTTCTCGGATAAATCCAACCCCTGTAAACTTATCAATCCTGAAAGAGGAGATATGTCACTGATTTGGTTATCTTGTAACCACAAACCCTCTAAGTCTGTCAATCCCGAAAGAGGTGATATGTCGCTGATTTGGTTGACGAACAATCTTAAATCTTGCAAATTTGTCAATCCCGCAAGTGGGGTTAGATCACTAATTTGATTTTTGTGTAACCACAAAATCCGTAAACTTGTCAATCCCGCAATCGGAGATATGTCGCTGATTTGGTTGTAATTTAAATACAAACCTAATAAATCTGTCAATCCCGCAAGCGGGATTATGTCGCTGATTTGGTTTCCATCCAAAGACAACCTCCGTAAGTCTGTCAATCCTGCAAGCGGAGTGAGATCGCTGATTTGGTTCTCGGATAACTCCAAAAACCGTAAGTTTGTCAATCCTGCAAGCGGAGATATGTCGCTGATTTGATTTCGGGATAAAAGCAACTCCTCTAATTTCGTTAATTCTGCAAGTGGAGATATATCGTTGATTTGATTGTTGTATAAATTCAACTCCCGTAAGTTCACTAAACGCTGTACACCATCGATATTTACGATGTTGTTATTCCAAGTATACACATATATTATACTCTCTAATTCACTTGCACTAACAACATCGGTAGCCTTCTTGTACAAACTCCACGCCACATCAGCAGCTAACACCGGGTCAGGAAATACATCCAAATATGTAGTCGTTACACCATCCGGCGGAACTGATTGCAACGTTATCGGTGCATCTGCTCCTACTGCCGTAACCGAGCTGAGGGAAGTTGCGAAGAGCATGATGAGAGCTAAGATGAGGGTGAGTGCTTGTCTGTGTAGTTTTTTCATGGGGATACCTCCTAATAATTTCCAATTCCCCTCTGGGGAGGGGTGGCAAACACTCGCAACAAAGTTGCGATAGTGTTTGACGGGGTGGTCTGCCTCGAAAAGCCCTCTCAGTCGGCGTTGCCGCCGACAGCTCTCCCAAAGGGAGAGCCAAGAGTGTCCCATACAAATTGCAGGGTGGTCTGTAGGGGCGGCAATCTGCCGCCCGTGGGCGTAAACAGGGCGGTAGGGATGACCGCCCTCGGTCATCCGTGGTTATTGCATGACGGATTCAATTCTGCATTCTGCATTCTTAATTCTGCATTACTTTCTCCCGCATATCCTGCTTGTGCTGTAGGATTTTACCGTGGATTTCATCGTCATATACGCCCAGGATTGAGGCGGCCATGATAGCGGCATTGACGGCGCCGTTTATGGCCATTGTCGCCACGGGAACGCCTGCGGGCATCTGCACGATCGACAGCAGCGAATCCTGCCCCTTGAGCGACTTGGATTCTATAGGCACGCCGATGACCGGCAAGGCCGTCAGTGACGCAGTCATGCCCGGCAAATGCGCCGCTCCTCCTGCACCTGCTATGATAACACCTATGCCTCGATCCTTGGCGGTCTTGGCATACTCATACATTCTTTCGGGCGTTCTGTGTGCCGAAACTATCGACATTTCATACGGCAGACCTATCCCGTCTAAAAACTCCGCCGCCTTTTTCATAATCGGCAGGTCGGAATCGCTGCCCATAATTATACCTATTTTTTTCATAATGATCCTCCTGTCGGTTGTTTGGTCATCTTTGCACCCTTGCGTTTCCTTTGTAAATGCTCCAGACCATATCCTCGTCTGCGGGTGTTGCATAGTCGGTGAGAACGGTGGTCGCAAGAGCCCCGCTTGCCCACCCAAAGGCCGTGAATCTATCGGGCGTCCATCCCTGCATGATTCCATAGAGCAGACCGCCGACAAACCCGTCCCCGCCGCCTATACGGTCGAGTATCTGTATAGAGCGGGGTTCTATAACCGTCCATGTATCTCCGGACAGGGTTATGGCTCCCCACAGATGCTCACCGACAGTGATGACCTGCCGCAGGGTGTTGCCGTATATAGACGCATTGGGAAATGCTTTTTTCACGCAGTTGATCATTTCCTTAAAGCTGTCGATCTTAGAACTCAGATCCGATCCGCCCGCTTCAGGCCCCTCAACGCCGAGACAGAGCTGGAAGTCCTCTTCGTTCCCGACTAAAATGTCGGTGATTTCGGCTATTTCGGTAAAGACAGCCCGCAGTTCCTTCTCTCTGCCTTTCCAGAATGTAGCCCGATGGTTAAGATCGAATGATATGACCGTCCCATGCTTTTTGGCGGCCTTTGCAACCTGAGTACAGAAACGCCCCGTTTCGGGAGACAATGCCGCCACAAGTCCGGACAGATGCAGAATCTGCACACCCTGATTGCCGAAAACATCCTCTAAATCAAAGTCTTTTATGTCAAGCGTACACCCGACTTCTCCTGCACGGTCGTTGTGAACACGGGGTCCCCGTGTCCCGTATCCGCTGTCCGCTATATTAAACTGATGCCTGTATCCCCATGGTCCTCCCTGCGGAATGTCGGGCCCGATATAATCGATGTTGCGGCGGCGGAGTTCGCCCTTGATAAAGCCTGATATTGGGCTGCCCTCCACAAAATTGGTCAGCACAAGCCCCTTTATCCCAAGCGACGACGAGATGTTGACAACATTTGATTCGGCGCTGGTAGACTGCATAAAAAACGTGTTGGAGGTATGCACGGGAGCGCCGTTCGGCGGGGTTATCCTCACCCCCATGCTGGTAGGCACCGCTACCCCGTATTTGCAGTTTTCGCGTAGTTTCAGATTCATTCTATTCTTCCTTTCTGTTGTGAATTAAATTTATGACCTCTCGGTCACGCCGAGGCGTGCCAAGGATACGGACAAAATTTGCGATAAACACGGACGAACGAAGTTCGCCCCTACAGACCACCCCGTCAAACACTATCGCAACTTTGTTGCGAGTGTTTGCCACCCCTCCCCAGAGGGGGATTGGAAATTATAGTATGCAAGCCCCACTCCCC
>WRME01000154.1 GCA_009777275.1 Oscillospiraceae bacterium | reverse complement strand
CGGCACGGATTTTCTGATTTTCTCCGTTCCGCTACGCTCCACTCCTAAAATCAGAAAATCCGATAGCGCTTAACATTACCATAAACTTCTTAAATCTAAAATAGACCAAATGTTTGACAACGGGAGAAACACAACAATAAATATTTTCGCAAGGTATTGACAAAACTAAAATAGCGGGCTATAATGAAATAGCTTTAAACGTAATAAAGCTCAAGTCTCCACCTCCTTTCAAAGGAGATTCCGACCATATTTTAAGTATAGCACATAATATCGGATAATGTCAAATTATAAGTCTGTAAAAATACTACGCACAGTTACGCACAAAAAGGAACGCATTGCGTTCCTTTTCATCATCCTTTCGATATTGTATAGGTGTAAGAAGCTGCGGTTACAACCCCCTGCCCTCTTTCGTAAAGAGGGTGCCGCCGCAGCGGCGGGTGTTTTTTCTTTTCGTGTCTTTTAGTGTATTTCGTGGTTCGTTTCTGTATAATTGTTTGTTATCAATCTCATTAAAACCAACCAAGTCACCGCTCCTGAGAGCAGGATGGTTAGCAGGTCAAATATCGACAGCGGGATGAATCCGAGACCGCTGAACAGAAACCCTGTCCCGAATCGGAACAGCTGCCAGTCAAGCATGACCATCTCACCGATATACATAACTATCGCCATAACTACGGCAATGAGAGACGGAATTATTACAGAGAACAGTTTACGCCTGCCATAGAGCCACGTTCCTGCGTATACACCCGAAGTTATTCCGAAGAGCAGGAAGAAGACGGTCATAAGTACCGCAGATATGGGTGAGACGTTTATGTCGCCTGTTCTGAAAAAGGCTGTAAAGCAGGCCAAAATACATAACCCGATAAACCCCGCAACACAGATGAGCTGAGCAATCAGCGGCTTCCGCTTAGTAAAGTCTTGCGTCCGTGACATTTTATAGAACCCGTATGCAACCCCTATGACGGTTATGACTATCAGCAGAGCAATCGCATAAAAGTGAATCTTAAACAACGGGCTGTACTGCAAGCCTAATGTTTTTGTGACATCGTAACTTATTTCTCCTGCACGAATTTGGTTTGTAGGAGTAAGAATACACATATACCATTGCCATCCCTCAACAGGAACGCTCATGTCGCGTTCAACAAACACAACGATCTTCTCGAATATCAACTCGCTTATCAAAAAAGTCGCCGCACCCAATCCCGAAACAACCAACAACGCAAACCTTTTGCAATACCTATATATGAGCGGGAGCAATGCCACGCAAAGCATGACCGCTATACATACAGGTGTATACGGGATAATATAACTCGGATAATCGGCAAAGTTGATGCCGCCGTACCGTATATGCGAATACACCACTATAAACCCCATATATATCGGATACACAGATGCTAACAAAACCACCAGCACCGAAAGCATATACACTCTTTTGGAAGCCATCAAAACCACGCCTTTCGCTATACAGCAATCGTCCTCACCGTTTCTCGTGCTATCATGTATTCCTCATCGGTGGGTATGATGAGGGTCTGCACGGCGGATCCGGGTGCGGAGAGGTTGAGGTTTGCCCCCCGTTCAAAGTTTTGATTCTTCCGGTCGTCTATTTTTATGCCCAGATACTCCATTCCCGTACAGACGAGTTTGCGGAGTTCGTATGAGTTTTCGCCCATTCCCGCCGTAAAGAGCAGGACATTAATCCCGCCCATAACAGCGGCATAGGCTCCGATATATTTCTTTATCTGCGTAGAGAGCATCTTCTGTGCAAGAATGGCTCGTTTGTCGCCCTGTTTTGCCGCATCGCAGACATCGCGCCAGTCGTTGGAAACGCCCGAAACGCCGATAAGTCCGGAGCGTTTATTCATCATGTCCTCAACCTCTTTGGGATCCATGCCCTCTTCATTGATGAGATAGGTTACGATAGCAGGATCGATTGTTCCGCAGCGGGTACCCATCATCAGTCCCTCAAGCGGGGTAAATCCCATGGTTGTGTCAACGCTCCTGCCGCCGTCTACAGCTGTTATAGACGACCCGCTTCCAAGATGGCATGAAACGATCTTGAGGTCTTTTATATCACGGCCTAAAAACTTTGCCGCTTCTCCCGTTACATAGTTGTGAGATGTTCCGTGGAACCCGTATCTGCGGATCTTTTTTTCGGAATATATCTCATATGGCAACGGGTATATATAGCTGTAATCGGGAATGGTTGCGTGGAAAGATGTGTCGAAAACCCCTACCTGCGGGATTCCGGGCATGATCTTTTTGCAGGCCTTGATTCCCCTTAGTATCGCAGGACTGTGCAGAGGAGCAAGTTTTGTAATAGTACCGAGATATTCTATCTCCTTATCGTCAAGCAGGGCTGAGCCTGTATGCTTTTCAGAGCCGTTTACCACACGGTGTCCGACCGCTCCTATGCAGTCAAGGCTCTTGATAACCCCTGTCTCTGCATCGGTCAGGGTAGCTATAACGATTTTGATAGCATCCTCGTGTCCGGGTATGTCCATGGGTTTGTCCTTAAACTGCGTGTTTCCGCCGGTGTATGTAAAAACACCGTCTACCCCTACCCTCTCACAGATTCCTTTGGCAGAGACCTTGTTCTCGGCAGTGTCCATCAGCTGAAACTTGAGCGACGAACTCCCCGAATTGATAACCAGTACATTCATTTTATATCATTCCTTTTTATAATATTTATATTGAAAAATCAACAACCTCAACAAAACCGGATATAATATCAGAAACCTCTAATAAGGTTGCGACCGATATTTTCTCGATAAATTCGGGATTTCTTTTGGTTATATCAAGAATTTTTGCTTGATCACACATAATTACGCCTCTTGTTTTGTTTTCGGTTGATAAAGGTACCTGTAAAGGAATACCCTTAACATTGCTTGTGATAGGACAGACCATGGCTGCGTGTTTCATAAAATTATTAAAATTGTTATTACTCACCACCAAGGCAGGTCTTCTGCCTTTTTGTTCTCTGCCCGATTGCGGTGAGAAATTAAGCCATATTATATCGCCTTGCCGGGCTTTATACATACTCATCATTAATTACCTCGCATCCTATCGGCTCACCCGTGTCCCATTCTTCAAAGGTGTAATCTCCGTTAAAATTTGCAAGCCGCTCTTTCGTTGTGAGATGTTTGATTGATGATATTTTTTTTATTACAAGGTTTTTGTTTTCGGTTACTATTTCTACTTTATCCGATTCGCTCATGCCCACGCTTTCCAACAAATGCTTTGGGATTCTTATTCCGTGTGAATTTCCCCATCGAGTTATTGCTATTTGCATGAATGGCACCCCTTTCATATGTATATACATAGTATATCATAAGTGTTGTTGTTTGTCAATAACCACTGAAAAAACACCCGCCGCTGCAATAATCACGGGAAGACCACCCCGCCGCTGCAATAACCACGGTACGCACAGAGTTTTTAAGGACGGTACGCACGGGGGTGCGTACCCTACCCGCCCTCTCAGTCGGCGTTGCCGCCGACAGCTCTCCCAAAGGGAGAGCCAAGAGTGTCCTACACAAATTCTGTGG
>WRME01000153.1 GCA_009777275.1 Oscillospiraceae bacterium | reverse complement strand
GGGGAATGGGGCTTGCATACTATAATTTCCAATTCCCCTCTGGGGAGGGGTGGCAAACACTCGCAACAAAGTTGCGATAGTGTTTGACGGGGTGGTCTGCCCCGAAATGCCCTCTCAGTCATGCTATGATGGACGGTACGCACAGGGGCGATGGACAATTGACAATGAACAATGTACAATGGACAGTTACGGGGGCTTGAAATTATAGAAATCTAATTCTATTTTTGCCAGCAAATTTATATTTACAATAATTGTCAATTGTTCATTGTCAACTGTTAATTGTCGTCGGGGTGCCGCCGCAGCGGCGGGTGTTTTTCCCTTTTCGTGGTTACGTTATAATTCCGCATTCTGCATTCTTAATTCTGCATTGTATACCGGAGTTTTCACATGAAACATTTTAACTTCTCATCGGAGCTGTTAGAGCTTGCCGATAAAACCGAACAGAGCCTTGTGGGCAGATTCCGTGACATAGACCGCATTGCCGAGTGTAACATCGCAAAGGTGCATCGCGCGTTTATGGATATGCGTGTGTCCGAGAGCCATTTTGCCGGAACAACCGGCTATGGATACGGGGACAGGGGACGGGATGTTGCCGACAAGGTCTATGCCCGTGTATTCGGAGCGGGTGATGCTATCGTGCGGTATGGCTTTGCTTCGGGTACCCATGCTATATCGACTGCGCTCTTTGCCGTTCTTCGTCCGGGAGACAGGATGGTCTGCTTGACGGGACGTCCCTATGATACTCTGCACAATGTTATCGGTCTGTCGGAGGATATAGGCAACATCGGTTCGCTAAGGGATTATGGCATAGAGTACAGCGAGTTTGATTTTTGCGGCGGGTTTGACGGTGACACACTTTCTTCGGCTGTTTGCGGGGCAAGGGTGGTATATATACAAAAATCACGGGGATATTCTCTTCGACCCTCTCTGACCTGTGACTACATAGGCCGCCTGATAAAAGCGGCAAAGGAATCCGCCCCTAATGCAGTGGTCATTGTCGATAATTGCTATGGGGAGTTTGCCGAAGAGACAGAACCCTGCGACCACGGAGCCGATCTTATTATAGGATCGCTTATAAAAAACGCAGGCGGAGGGATAGCCCGAACGGGCGGATATATCGCAGGCAACCCTGAACTTATCGAGCTATGCGGTTATAGGCTTACCTCGCCCGGAACAGGCAGGGAGGTTGGATGCTCGCTGGGGTCTGTTCGGGAGATACTGCTGGGACTGTATCTTGCGCCGCAGATTGTCTCAAACGCAATAAAGACCAACATCTTTGCACTCAGGTTGTTTGAGGATCTTGGGTTTGAGGTCTTTCCCCGACATGACGAGATAAGAGCCGACATTATCGGCGCCATAAAACTTGGAGACAACAGACTTCTGACCGCCTTTTGTCAGGGCATACAGCAGGGGTCTCCGATAGATTCGTTTGTCACGCCGGAGGGGTCTGCTATGCCGGGATATGATTCGCAGGTTATCATGGCTGCCGGTACCTTTACGATGGGATCCTCCATCGAGTTGTCGGCCGATGCCCCGCTGCGGGAGCCGTATGCGGTATGGCTTCAGGGCGGGATGACATATGCCGGAGGGAAAATAGGAATATTAACAGCGGCAGAAAGAATAATGCAGCTGTTATAATATAAAAAGGATGGTTATAGGTATGTTTATTAAGGTTTTGTTTTTGGTTTTGTTTTTCGCCGTTACGATCTCTGTCGGGATATATTTCCGCAAACGGGCGCTAAATGTAAACGACTTTGTTCTGGGAGGAAGATCGGTAGGGCCGTGGATCTCTGCCTTTTCATACGGCTCAACATATTTTTCGGCGGTGGTTTTCGTCGGATTTGCGGGGCAGTTCGGATGGCGGTTTGGCTCAGCGGCGGTGTGGATTGGTCTCGGCAACGCCTTTATAGGATCGCTTTTGGCATGGATGGTTCTCGGACGGAGAACACGGGTTATAACCAATCATCTAAAGAGCGCAACTATGCCCGACTTTTTCGGGGCAAGATATATGTCGCCCGCTCTGAAGATATGCTCGGCTATAATTGTATTTGTCTTTCTCATCCCATACACGGCCTCGCTCTACAACGGGCTTTCCCGGCTCTTTGCCGTGGCATTCAACATACCCTTCGAGTATTGTATTATAGCCATAGGTATACTCACCGCTATTTTCGTTGTTATCGGCGGGTATATCGCTACGGCCTTTAACGATTTTATACAGGGTTCTATCACCCTTTGCGGCATTATTGCGGTGGTGCTTATCGCTCTGGGCAGTAAGGGCGGATTCATGGCGGCAAACGATGCCTTAGCCAGAGTTGATGCTCCCGAATTTGCTCCCGGGATATTCGCCTCATTCTTCGGGCCAGATCCCGTATCATTGTTGGGTGTTGTTATCCTAACATCGCTCGGAGCATGGGGACTTCCTCAGATGATAGCAAGATTCTATTCTATAAAAAGCGAAAAGCAGATAACAAAAGGCGCCGTTATCTCTACTATATTCGCCGTATTTGTTGCAGGGGGATGCTACTTCCTGGGCAGTTACGGGCGTCTGTTCGCAGAGCCTGCCGACGTTGCGGCAAACGGATTCGATTCTATCATTCCCGCTATAGTTTCGGGATTCGGCAGTGATGCGCTGATAGGGCTTGTCATTGTTTTGGTCTTTGCCGCATCTATATCAACATTGTCTTCGTTGGTTATGACATCTTCATCTACTCTAACCCTTGACTTTTTAAAGGGACACATCATTAAAAAGATGAGCGAAAAACAACAGCTCTTGATCATACGCGGTCTGATTTTGGTCTTTATCGCCATCTCATCGGTCATAGCAATAATTCAATACAGAGGCGGGATAACATTTATCGCTCAGCTCATGGGTATATCCTGGGGTGCGCTGGCAGGGGCGTTTTTGGCGCCCTTCCTATACGGTCTCTACTGGAAGCGGGCAAGCAAGGCATCGGTGTGGTGCTGCTTTATCTTCAGCACATTTCTTATGACCGCCAACATTCTCTTTAGGGATCACTTCCCCGAAATACTAAAATCACCCATCAACGCCGGAGCATTCACCATGCTGGCAGGTCTTGTGATAATCCCGATCGTCAGCATATTCACACACGCCCCCGACCAAAAGAGCGTGGAAAATTGTTTTGCCTGCGTTCAAAAAGACGTGGTGTAACCGCCCTCTCCGTCACGCGAGAGCCACGGTACGCACGGGGGTGCGTACCCTACCGCCCTCTCCGTCATGCTAACGCATGACACCTCTCCCAAAGGGAGAGGCAAGGGACACAGAGTTTGCGGTGACCACGAGAAAAACACCCGCCCTTACGAGGGCACCCTCTTTACGAAAGAGGGCAGGGGCTTGAACAATTAACAATGTACGATTAACTATGAACAATTATAATTTCAAGCCCTGTAGGGTATGCACCCCCGTGCATACCGCCCTTAATAAACATTTCGTGGTTTTTGTGTATTTCGTGGTTACCCCCCGTAAAATTGTCAATTGTAGCAGACCACCCCGTCAAACACTATCGCAACTTTGTTGCGAGTGTTTGTCACCCCTCCCCAGAGGGGTATTGGAAATTTTAGTATT
>WRME01000152.1 GCA_009777275.1 Oscillospiraceae bacterium | reverse complement strand
GTTTTTCTTCTGCCCTCCCTGTGGGGGGGGGGTGTCATGTGTTAGCAGGGCGGGGGGGGCTGTAGGGATGACCGCCCTCGGTCATCCGTGGTTGCAGCGGCGGGTGTTTTTTCGTTACGGCCTCACATTTATTCCCTTGTCTAACAGCCAGCTTTTGAGTTCGGATACTGTATAGTTCCTCTTCATCCTTGGCGAATAGAGCATACTGCTTATTATGGCTGCCTGTGCCTGTGTTTCGGTAAAGAGCCTGTTCAGATGCTCAGGCTCTCCGGCTCCTCCCGATGCTATCAGCGGAACGGTGACGCTATCCTCCGCAAGTTTCATCAGATTCAGGTCATATCCTGCAAGGGTGCCGTCGTTATCAATGCTGTTCAGGCAGATCTCTCCCGCTCCCAACTCCTGCCCCCGCTTGATCCACTCGATAGCGTCCATACCTGCCGCCTGTCTTGCACCGTCTATATAGACCTCGTATCCGCTTGGGAATCTCGATCTATCAGGCGTTCTCTTCACCTGGGTTGACAGCACAACGCATTGTGAGCCGAACGCCCTTGCACCATCGTAGATGATCTGCGGATTTCTCACCGCCATAGAATCCACGCTAATCTTCTCCGCTCCTGCCTTTAACGCCCGATACATATCCTCCAAATCCTTGATGCCGCCGCCTACAGTAAAGGGAATAAACACCCTCTGCGATACCTTTTTTACGGTATCGATGTCGATGCTCCGCTTTTCGGCGCTGGCCGTTACATCGTAAAATATAAGCTCGTCAATCCCCGAATCATACATAACACCCGCAAGTTCCTCAGCAGGAGCAACATCGATATTGTCTTGAAACTGTACCGCCTTGGTTACCCTGCCGCCGATAATATCAAAGCAGGCTATCAATCTTTTGGTCAGCATAATACGTCCTCCTTTGTCAGTCGCAGGAAACTGTCCAGCAACCGCAATCCCGCCTCGCCGCTTTTTTCGGCATGAAACTGTGTGCCGTAGATGTTTCCCCTGCAAACGGCCGCCGCAAAAGGGCCTCCGTAATCCGATTGACCCCATAGATCAGACTGTTCAGACGGATTTGCGTGGTATGAGTTTACAAAATAGAAGTAGTCGTCCTGTGCCGCACATGGTGTGTTCTTAACAAACCGCACCCTGTTCCAACCCATCTGCGGTACTCTAACCGCAGAGGTGTCAAACCTTACAACCCGTCCCTTTAGCCAGCCGAGACAGTCTGTGTCCTGCTCCTCGCTCTGTTCAAACAGTATCTGCATACCGACACATATGCCGAGAAAGTATACCTTTTTTTGCAGCACGACCTGCTCAAGCGCCGAAGTCATTCCCATTTCGCAGAGGGATTCCATAGTAGCCTTTGCACTCCCTACCCCTGGCAGGATGATATGTGCCGCATCTTCGATGTCTTTAGGATTTCGGGCAAACTCCGCTTTATAACCCAGCCTGTTCACGGCACACATAACGCTCGGAGCGTTGCCCGCCTTGTAGTCTATGATTTTTATCATGCTCGTTCTCCTTATTATCGTTTTATAAAATATTCTTTATACCACAACAAGAATGAATAGATCCCCCATATCTTCATCATGTTTTCTTTGCCTTTTTTGTGTTGTTCAAGCAGATCTAAGATAGCATCGGTCTTGAAAAACTCTGCGGCATATCCGCTCTCAAATTCTGATCTTACCATCTCGTAATACTTATCCTGCCTGAGCCATTTTGCAAGAGGGGTAACAAATGCGACCTTTTTCATCCTGCGTGTTTTCGGCGGCAATTCCTCTGCCGCAGCCCGCAGTATTATTTTTGACCGTCTGCCGTCTGTTCTGAAATTCGGCGGTATTTTTAACGCAAGCGACAGAACCTCCCTGTCTAAAAAAGGCACTCTAAGCTCCAGCGAATGAGCCATGCTCATCCTGTCCGCCTTTTGGAGTATATCAAAGACCATCCATACCTTCATGTCGGCATACTGAACAGCCGACACGCTGTCAAGACCCTCTGTTTCATCCCAGTATCTCTGCACAAGTCTCTTGGGATCGGATGTGATGTTATCCCTAAGCACCTGATTGCGGTTATCCTTGTTCCATATATATTTTATTCTTCTGTATCGGTCAATCGGATCAACTGCACTGTTTAACAAGAAGTTCCTGCCCTTAAAATGCGGCAGTCTCTTTGCGGCGCCCGCTAATAACCTTCTTACCACAGCCGGCAGACGGCTAAACTTAGCCTGGTTGGCTTCTGCCTGAAAAAGCGAATATCCGCCGAAAAGCTCGTCCGCACCCTCGCCCGAAAGAACGACCTTTACATACTTAGCGGCATTTTTACATAGGAAGTACAACGGCACCTGCGATGGATTTGACAGCGGCTCATCGAGATGATACTGTATATCGCCGCCTGAATCGAAAAACATATCGGCAGTCACGGTGTTTTGTATATTCTCAAGCCCGACAGCTTGTGCAAATTCGCCCGCATCGTCAAGCTCGCTGTATTCTTTTTCAGCATAACCCGCCGAAAATGTCTTGACCCCGCCTGTCCTGTCACGCCCGACCTGATATGCGACAACAGAGGAATCGATCCCTCCCGAAAGAAAACAGCCGACCTCAACATCGCTTATCCTGTGGGCCGATACCGATTTTCTCAACACACTGCGGAGTTGGTTTTGATAATAGGCAAAGCTCTTTGAATGGTCAATGTTGTATTGTATCTTAAAATACTCATGGGATGTAAACACACCGTCCTTGTATGCAAAACAAAAACCGGGGAGAAGTTTGCGGACGTTCTTAAAAAAGGTGTCTTGGCATGGGAGGTATTCATAGCAAAGATAGTCGCCTAAATATGACCTGTCGAGTTCCTTTACAAAATCAGGATGGGCTAAAAACGCCTTTGCCTCGCTGGCAAAGAAGAAATCGCCGTCACGGTGATAGTAATAAAACGGCTTTATCCCGAATATGTCTCTGGCTCCGAACAGCTCTTTTTCCTGCCTGTCCCATATCACAAAGGAATACATTCCTCTGAGCTTATCGAGTATCCCCCTGCCGTATGCTATATATCCCTGCAGCAGCACCTCCGAATCCGACCGTGTCTTAAAGCTCTGTCCCTTTTGTATCAGATCCTCTCTGATCTCGGCAAAGTTGTATATCTCACCGTTGAAGACAAGGGTGTATCGTCCGTTACTGCTCGTTATCGGCTGATTGCCCCCGTCTATATCTATAATCGAAAGTCTTCTGAACCCAAGAGCTATATGCTCATCCTGATAATATCCATCGGCATCCGGCCCTCTGTGTATCATGGTATCGGTCATCGCAACTATCGTGCTCTCGTGATCGATCGCTCCATTCTTCACATACCCCGCAAATCCGCACATATAAAAGACCTCATTTCTCGAAACGCCCTCTCAGTCGGCGATAATTACGGTATGCACGGGGGTGCATACCCTACTATAATTTCAAGCCCCCGTAACTGTCCATTGTTCATTGTTCATTGTCAATTGTATCGTGACCACCCCGTCAAACACTATCGCAACTTTGTTGCGAGTGTTTGCCACCCCTCCCCAGAGGGGAATTAGAAATTATAGTATGCAAGCCCTTATTCCCCT
>WRME01000151.1 GCA_009777275.1 Oscillospiraceae bacterium | reverse complement strand
TTAACCACGAAAAGCACGAAAGCCACGGAAGCCCGCCCCCCCCGCCCCCCCACGGCGTGACCCCTCCCCAAAAGGGAGAGGCAAGAAAAACCCCCGCCGCTGCGGCGGCACCCCGACGGCAATTGACAATGGACAATGTACAATTGACAATTATTGTAAAAATAATTTTGCTGGCAAAAATAGAGTTGGATTTTAATCCCCCGTAACTGTCCATTGTTCATTGTAAATTGTTAATTGTCCGTCACCCCCGTGCGTACCGTCCTTAAAAACATTTCGTGATTTTAGTGTATTTCGTGGTTGAAAATAAATGCGGTGACCGTGACTGCTTTCCTCAAAGTCCTTGACATTATCAATACAACAGGTTATAATAAGAGTATGAGGTGATCAATATGGTAAACACAAAAGTTAATATAGACATTAAACAAGATGAGACAGTGGGAGAAAGGTTGCTTGCCGCAATCAAACGCAAAGGAATACCGCATAAAACTGTAGAAGTGAATAAAAAGGGACACATAATTGTCGATAGGGAAAAAGACCCTGATCTATACGACTGGGCGGTGAACGGATGAAGATATTTGACATCTATATTGCCTATGTTTCGTGGGAAGACGGAGGAAAAATGCGACCTGTTATGTTGATGTCAACACTGTCCGAGATATACCATCGGCGGTGTTTGATGGCAAATCGAGAATCGGAAGATTATCCGCAACAGACGAACAGCGATTAATCGAATTTATGTATAAGTAACATTTGAAATGAGATGGATATGGGATATAGCAAGAATATATTGGACAAGGCGTTTGGTGAGGTTGAAAGACGGCGGTCGGAGGCTCTCTACCGAGCCGATAAAAGAATAGCCGAGGTTGCGCGGGTCTGCCCCGAAATAGAGCGGCTGCGGAGGGATGTTGCGGGTGTTTCGGTACAGCTGAACAGGTTGATACAGCAAAAGCCCGAATGTTTGGAGGAGGCGCTGGAGGAGCTGAAAACCGCAAATCTGTCGTCGCAAGAAAAGATCGCAGAGCTGCTGCAGCGTCACGGATACGACAGGGAGTATCTAACCTACAAACCCTACTGCGAACTGTGTCAGGACAGCGGATATAGCGGCGGTGCGATCTGCCGCTGCGTAAAGAACATAATCAGCACAATAAATTATAAGGAACTTGCCGGAAAATCGGCTCTGGCAGAGTGCTCTTTCGACAACTTTGAGCTGTCATACTACCCGAAAGAAGAACAAAATATCCCCATAGCGGGATACGGCAGTAACCAACGAAGCGCCGTTGACATCCCCTATGAGGTTATGAAAGATATATATGACTACTGCCGAGATTGGGCGGAGAATTTCACCCTAAAATCAAACAGCATACTCATGTTCGGACAGACGGGACTGGGCAAAACGCATCTGTCTCTGGCCATAATCAAGCGGGTTATAGAAAAAGGCTGGAACGCCGTCTATTTTTCCGCCGGAGAGTTTGTGAGAAAGGCTCAGGATGAACAGTTCGGCAGGGATGGAGGCAATGCTCTGAGTTCTGCCGCAGAGGCCGACATTTTTGTGCTTGACGATCTTGGAACAGAGTTTGAGACAAAGTTTTCGGTTGCGGCAATATACGACACCGTCAACACACGGATGAACCGCAATCTGCCGACCATAATCAGCACCAATCTCGACATATCAGAGCTGGAATCACGGTATTCGCAGCGGATAATCTCAAGGCTAATGGGCGACTTCATCCTCCTGCAATTCGCCGGCAGGGACATACGCCAAATAAAATCACGGAATTAGGGGGAGTTATAAAAACAAAATCCCCGGTCATCACCGCAACAATGGCGAATAATAACTGGAGAATCTTGGTGACCCGTACGAGAATCGAACTCGTGATGCCGCCGTGAAAGGGCGGAGTCTTAACCGCTTGACCAACGGGCCTTATGATATTTATATTAACTCAGATTGATAATGATTATACAGCAATAAAGTTTGTTTGTCAACAGTGTTTCTCAGGGTTTGTCGTATTAGACAATTCTGCGGGGTGTTTTGGGGTGTTTTATGTTTATAATGTTCATTTCTCTTGAAAATTCGCTTATTGTGGTCAGGCTCATATTTGTTTTCTCTCGACTTATCTCCTGCCCTTGTTCGTTATAATGTGATGTATTATGTTTTTTTCTCGCTTTTGCTGCTGCCACTTCTGCTTTGATGATTTCAGCGTAGTGTTCAACATCGTCAGGATTGGAAATATCGGGATTAAAATAGTAGTTCCAACTGCATAAATAATAATGCTCGCCATTAAGCGTATATGTCCGCTTCAAACCGCAGTTAGGGCTACCATCAATCCAAACAGGGAGTCCGTCAACCCACGGGCGGTCGCAAGTCTCTGATTCGCTGTGGCAACGTCTTATTGTGCGAAACATATTCTTGATATGTTCCGGCATTTTTTCAATTATGTCTGTGTAGCAATGAATAAAATTTAATTTCAACTCAACCATCAACCCGTTGTCATTCACAGTATAGCGCAATACAAGGGGTTGTTGTTTTTTTAGTTCAAGCGGTTGTTTTCGATTGGTGTCAGGGAAATATGTAATACGGTTGGTAATACGCTTGCCGCCGTATCGGATAATTAAACCTTCCCGTTCCAAAATTTCATTCATCCGCAAGAAAAATTCGCGGGTTCCATTGTGTAATTGATTGGCAAATTCCTCGGCAGTTTTCATACTTTACCTCCTGTTATGGATTCGCTATAGTCTTTCTGTTTCACGTTCTGTATCCCTTATTAAAAATTTCTTTGCCAACTCTCATCATTTAACATATGACAATAGCTATAAAAGACAGTCATGCCCCTTATAGCTATTGCAATGGTCTGAGTGAGAGGACTTGAACCTCCGGCCTCCACCACCCCAAGGTGGCGCGCTACCAAACTGCGCTACACCCAGATACTAAACCTCAGATGATACATTTAACCTACCACCTTAGACAGTATACAATAAAATAATCGGTTAGTCAATAGATTTTTTTGCCGGGACAAATATATTTTTCTGTAAAAAAATAGAAAACAGGACAAAAACCTATTGACAAACCCAAAACAACGGTGCTATACTGTTGTTATAAGAAACAAACGGAGGTATGTGTTATGAATGTTTCATCAGCTCTTCAAACAAATATGGCGTCGTCGCAGATAAATCTCGTATTGACAAGGCAAATCATGGACGATGCTATGCAGCAGGCAAACGATCTTCTCGAAATGCTGCCGGATGTTAAAACGGTAAATCCTTCACATCTTGGTCAAAATCTCGACATATACGCATAACCGGCACACGTTTGGGTGCAGAATGAAGAATTAAGAATGCAGAAATGGACGGGGGTTTGTAATTTCAAGCCCCTGTTTCTGTTTTTTATTCAACCACGAAATGCACGGAAAGGGAAAAACACCCGCCGCTGCGGCGGCACCCTCTTTGCCAAAGAGGGCAGGGGGCTTGAACAATTAACAATGTACGATTTACTGTACAATTGACAGTTACGAGGGCGTAAAATACCGATTGACATTCTCATCACAATATATTATACTTAGTGTAGCGTATCACAGCAGTCCCCGCAAATACACGGGATTATATCAGACCACCCCGTCAAACACTCGCAACGAAGTTGCGAGTGTTTGCCACCCCTCCCCAGAGGGGAATTGGAAATTATAGTATGCAAGCCCCTATTCCCCTCTGGGGAGGGGTGCCG
>WRME01000150.1 GCA_009777275.1 Oscillospiraceae bacterium | reverse complement strand
CCCTCCCCAGAGGGGAATTGGAAATTATAGTATGCAAGCCCCATTCCCCTCTGGGGAGGGGTGCCGCCGCAGCGGCGGGGTGGTCTGTAGGGGCGGCAATCTGCCGCCCGTGATTCCGCTATCCAAGACCCCCCGCAATCTGCGATATTTTATTCAGTCTGTGGTATAGCCCTGATTTGCTGAGGTTGTTTTGCGGCAGGGCCGCAAGTTCGTTCAGCGATGCTTCGGGGTTGTCAAGCCTGAGACGGGCGGCGGTGCGTAACCTTTCGGGCAGGCACTCAAGACCCATGCGGCGTGATATGAGTTTTATATTCTCTACCTGTTTGGCGGCGGCATCGACCGTTCGTCCTATGTTTGCCGTTTCACAGTTTGTCTTGCGGTTTATGTTGTTGCGGACGTCCTTTACTATCTTGGTCTCCATCAGATCCATCGAGCTTTTTACCGCTCCTATCATGGTCAGAATATCCTCGATCTGTTCGCTTTCTTTTATGTAGACGGCATATCTGTCCATGCGTTTGACCGTTTTGAACCCAAACCCCGATTCCGACATAAGATCGGCAAATTCCTCCGCCGACCGTTGCGAAGAGGCCTTAAACTCAAGGTGATACTCTCTTTCGGGGTCTGAGATGTTTCCGCAGGCTATAAACGCTCCCCTGAAAAAAGAACTTAGACAGCAATCCCGTATAGGTATATCACCGTGGAAGTCGTTTTGGGAAAGAAAGGCTTTACCCTGCGATAAATATCCATCACACTCGCCGCAGACAGGCGGGATGTTACGCAGCTCTGATTTAACCGTACTACAAAAAGACAACAGACCACCCCCTGTGTTAGTGCTTAGTAATATCTCTGTGACGTATTGCGATTCGTTTGTGTTTTCTGCTCAGATTGTCGAACAGCTCCTGAGCGAATGCCACAGAGCGGTGTTTTCCGCCTGTGCATCCGTATGCAATGGTCAACTGGCTCTTGCCCTCGTTCTGATATTGCGGTATGAGAAACTCCACAAGATCGGTGATTCTTTTCTCAAGTTCTTTACCCGCCGCAGATCCGAAAACATAATCACGCACCTCTCGGTCTTCGCCTGTTTTGCTCTTGAGTTCGGCAATATAAAAGGGATTGGGCAGACACCGCACATCGAACATCAGATCAGCTTCGGTGTGTATTCCGTATTTAAACCCGAATGACACACAGCTTATAAGCATACCCGTTGCAATTTTATCGAGGAATATGTCGCCGATTCTTTCCTTTAGCTCATTCGGCAGCAGAGTGGTTGTATCTATGGTATAATCGGCCGCAGCCCTTGCCGGTTCTAACAATCGGCGTTCTTTCTGTATAGCATCGTTTACAGAGCCGCTCTCATCGGTTAGCAGAGGATGCTTGCGTCTGGTCTCTTTATAGCGGTGACGCAGAATGTCGTCGGATGTGTCGAGAAACAGGAGTTTGTACGGAATATCGCTCTCGGTCAAGAGTTCAAGCTCGGCCGCTAATCCGCCGAACATCTCCCTGCTCCGCATATCGGTAACAACCGCAACACGAGAGATACCTGAGTTGGGCTGCACACACAGGGCCGCAAACTTTGATATAAGCGGCGGGGGCATATTGTCAACACAATAGAACCCCATATCCTCAAGCGCATCAACGGCTTTCGATTTTCCGGCTCCCGACAGACCCGTGACTATTACAAGCTCCATTATGATTATCCTTTCTGAATTAAAAACACCCGCCGCTGCGGCGGCACCAAGAGACGACCACCCCGCCGCTGCGGCGGGTGTTTTACCCTACACATCTCGCATTGCGCCTTTTCGCGCTAATAGCAGGGAGACCGCAATACAGATGATATTAACGGCTATTGCCCACTCTATCGTATGACCGGGGATGGGCGAACTCTCCATGGCTATCATGTTTATATCAAGATTAGGAAAAGGCAGGAATTTGAACAAATATCCTAATCCGTGATTGCCGAATATTATACCGATAACGCTTGGGTTGCAAACAAACGGCAGAGCCGTCCCGATTCCGGTTATGACGGCTGTGTTTGATGTAAATGTTCCGAGCATAAATACAAAGGTGATCATAGTAAGCATACAAAGAGAGTTGAGTAAATATCGGAGCGTTATGAACCAAAAAGCGCCGTATGCCCTTATATAAATCGTATCATCGGGAGAAAAGGACGGCTCGGCATAGATGTGGGTCATTCCGGGAGTATATGCTCCATAGAATATGGATATAAACAGGCTTAGTATATAATATATAAAGACCAAGGCTGCGGCAATGCTGATTATTGTCAGATATTTGGCGGCAAAGATTTTGAGCCTTCCGATGGGGTTTGCCAAAAGCAATCTTATAGTTCCGGTTGAATATTCCGATGAGACTATTCCCGATGCCGGTATCATAACAAATATGGTTATAAACATGAGCAGCGGCACAGACAGACTGAATCTTGCCCAAAATCGGGAATGATCGCTGCTTATATAGTTACCGTCTTGGAGCATGGTGTAGTTTTGTATATGGTTTTCAACCCTATATAACGCTATGTGTATACTGCGGTTTAACGCTATTAACTCCCTATCGGTATATCTCAGCAGGTTGGGGTCGGAGCTGTTGGCGTATATATCGAGTTTAACGCCGCCTATTCCGGATATGATCTCTGACCGCCAATCGTCATGCCTCAAAACAATGCCATGTTCAAGACGATAGGTAGGTTCCCAGAGCAATATTTCCTCCAGCCGCTCCCCATACCAATCGGTTTTATATACAGGTCCTATCATAATATCTTTAAGCTGACGAGGGTATTCATGCAAAACCTCGCTCTTTATCATTTCTATCTCAGCCTTTAAAAACTCGATATAGTCATTGCCCGCAACTGCCGCCCGCATGGTTTCGTAGCTTTTCATAGCCGCATCTTTGCGTTGCTCTGTTGTATCTCTGTAGGCGGCAATCATACGAATCTCATAGGTTTTATATGCCGCCTCCACCCTCCAGTCGTCTGTATCTATGTTGTGACGAATAAACTGATACATCCAAACCCGAATCTGCCATCCGGGTTTTTCCTGCGATCTTTCCCCGGCAATCATTGCGTTGCAATCAGGCAGGACATAATAAGGAGCCGGATAAAGGTTATCCGAATATCCCTCCTGTATTCTTCCGCCCGATACAAAGGGCAGTAAAACAACGACAATGAGCATTACCGTGTAAAACGGTCTTGAAAATATCTTAATATACTCATTCTTTATCAGGTTAGATAATCTATACATTTCTTCTCATAAATTTTCCAAAAAATAAATAATATTTGTGTTGACATATGCGTATGTCAATGCTATAATAAAGACAGAGGGAAGGAGTGCTGTAACACTCCGACCACTCTGCCACGCACCACAAGCGGTGTCGTTCGGCTAACCTAAATCGAAAATGAATTTAAGAGATAGATCGCCGTCTTGAAAGTTGGGCGGTCTATTTCTTATTTTGCCGATATGTACAAAACGCTATTATTACTAATGCGCCTGTTAAAAGCAGATAAATCGCTTCAAACAAAGACATACGCCTCACCTCCTTTCGGAGGGTTAGCCGAAAACAAGACACCGCCTACAATCCCATAAGGGACTGCTATGATACGCTATGTTAAGTATAATATATTATGGTATGAATGTCAATTGTTATTTTACGCCCTCTCAGTCGTCAATTGCAGCAGACCACCCCGCCGCTGCGGCGGCACCCCCCCCCCCCGGGGGATGGGGGTTGCATAATAAAAATTTTAAATCCCCCCCTGGGGGGGGGG
>WRME01000149.1 GCA_009777275.1 Oscillospiraceae bacterium | reverse complement strand
CAAACACTATCGCAACTTTGTTGCGAGTGTTTGCCACCCCTCCCCAGAGGGGAATTGGAAATTATAGGAGGTATCCCCATGAAAAAATCACACAAGCAAGCACTCACCCTCATCTTAGCACTCATCATGCTGTTCGCAACTTCCCTCAGCTCGGTTACGGCAGTAGGAGCAGATACGCCGATAACGGCGTCAATCTCGCTGCAATCCATGCCGCCGAACGGCACTACATCGACAATCGCCGATGTGTTTCCTGACCCGGGGTTGGCAAGTGCTGTGGCAGAAGATCTGGGTAAGAGTGTGAATAGTGTTGTTAGTGCAAGTGAGTTGGAGGGTATAACAGATCTGTGGGCTACGAATCGAAATATCGTAAGTATTGATGGTGTGCAGTATTTGACAGGTTTACAGGAGTTGGAATTTCAATTGAACCAAATCAGCGACATATCTCCCCTTGCAAGATTGACAGGTTTAGGGGAGTTGTATTTAGGAAGCAACCAAATCAGTGACATCACTCCGCTTGCAGGGTTGACAGATTTACAGGTTTTGGCTTTAGGCTACAACCAAATCAGCGATATAACTCCGCTTGTGGGATTGACAGACTTGTGGTTGTTGGTTTTATTCAACAACCAAATCAGTGATATATCTCCGCTTGCAGGATTAACAAATTTAGGATTGTTGTATTTAGAACACAACCAAATCAGCGACATATCTCCACTTGCAGGATTAACAGGCTTACAGGTGTTGTCTTTGGATGGAAACCAAATCAGCGACATCTCTCCGCTTGCGGGATTGACAATTTTAGGAATGTTGTATTTAGACAACAACCAAATCAGCGACATATCTCCGATTGCTGGACTTACATACCTATGGAGTTTGTATTTATCCGATCAGTCAATCACTCTCGATGATACCGCTATTAACACCCATACTGCACTTACCGTAATAAGCACTGATGGAAAACCTGTTGAATTCCAATTTTTGTTTAATAATGGAACGTATGAGAATGGTATGCTAACATGGACGCAAACTGGAAATAATTTGGCATATTGGAGTGCAACCGTAACTATCGGCATTGCTACCGCTGATTTCAGCGGAATTGTGTCGCAGTATGCAGCTGAGCATATCAGCGAGATAGTCACTGTGGGGCATATCCTCTCAGTCCGTGACCACATCCTCGGCAAAACTCCGCTGTCTGCAAACGAGCGGGCTATGATGGATGTAAACAAGGACGGGATTATAAACATATTCGATGTGCTGGTGATGAGGGATTGGATTCTCCGACGGAGAATCAATGCAGAATTGAGAATGCAGAATGCAGAATTATAACGCAACCACGAAAAGCACGAAAGACACGAAATGTTGTAATTTCAATCCCCTTGCCCTCTTTCGTAAAGAGGGTGCCGCCGCAGCGGCGGGTGTTTTTCCCGTAGGGGCGGCAATCTGCCGCCCGTGATTATCACGGATTGCCGTAGGGATGACCGCCCTCGGTCATCCGTGGTTACTACCGAGGAAAAACATAGGTTGATTTTATCCTATGTTTGCGATATAATAGATTTGAAGGAGTGATTGTTATGAATGTTGACACTAATGTTCTTGTTTCAATGACTGAAGCTAATCAAAATTTTTCAAGAATTGTCCGTATTGTAGACGAAAACGGAATAGCCGTAATACTAAAAAACAACCTGCCTCGTTATACGGTGATGAGTTTTCAGGAATACGATGAAATTCAAGTTGCTCGCCGTAAATGGTTCGGCGGCATTGCCGATGATATTATTTCCGAAAACCATGAAGCCTTAATGGAGCTTGCCAAATGATTGCTATTACGATTGAAGAAATTATATTGCTGCATGAAAAACTAATCAATACAACAGGCGGTTCTCCGGGACTTCGTGATTACGGACTTCTCGAATCTGCAGTTTTGGGATGCTATCAATCATTCGGAGGTCAAGATTTATATCCCACTATTATAGAAAAAGCAGCAAGACTTTCGTATTTTTTATGTAACAATCATGCTTTTGTTGACGGAAATAAGCGTATTGCGGTTACATCTATGCTCGTTTTTCTTCGCATGAATGATATTAAATTAATCTATACTCAGGCAGAACTTATTACACTCGGATTGGGTATGGCAAACGGAAGTATAAATTTTGAAGATGTTCTTGCATGGATTTCGGTGCATATTTAATTTTATATAAAGGGGTTTTATGTTATGCTTGAAACGACATATGAAAAGAAATTTGCTTATGAGGGGCTTACGTTTGATGATGTATTGCTGGTTCCTGCTCGTTCTGAGGTGCTGCCGTCGGATGTCGATGTGACCACCTGTCTAACCAAGGGGATTGTTCTGAACAATCCTATTATGACAGCGGCTATGGACACGGTTACCGAATCGAGAATGGCTATTGCTATTGCGCGCGAGGGAGGTATCGGGGTAATACATAAAAACATGAGCATAGATGAGCAGGTTGATGAGGTCGATAAGGTAAAGCGTTCTGAAAACGGAGTTATCATCGACCCTTTTCATTTAGGGCCTAACCATCTTGTCGAGGATGCGGACAGGCTTATGGCAAAGTACAAGATTTCCGGAGTTCCTATAGTGGAAGCGGGCAAGAGACTGATAGGAATCATCACCAATCGGGATCTAAAGTTCTTGACCGATTACAAGATTCCCATAAAGGATGTTATGACAAGCGAAAACCTTGTTACAGCGGCTATAGGCACCTCACTCGAAGAGGCTAAGGAGATTTTGGGCAGACATAAAATCGAAAAGCTGCCGCTAGTAGACGGCAATGGGATACTAAAGGGTCTAATTACCATAAAAGACATAGAGAAATCGGTGCAGTACCCTCTTTCTGCTCGTGATGCCAGAGGAAGACTGCTATGTGCGGCGGCCATAGGTGTCAGCGCTGATGTTATGGAGCGTGTGTACGCTCTTGTCGGCGCTCAGGTAGATGTGCTGGTTCTCGATTCTGCTCACGGTCATAGCAAAGGAATCTTAGAATGTATAACCAAGATAAAAAAGGAGTTCAGCGACATCCCCCTTATTGCGGGTAATATAGCCACCGCAAAGGCCGCAGAGGATCTCATTTCCGCCGGAGCCGATGCGCTCAAGGTAGGAATCGGGCCCGGGTCTATATGCACAACACGGGTGGTTGCGGGCATAGGAGTTCCGCAGATCACAGCCGTGTATGAGGTTGCGGGAGCTGCGTCTAAGCACGGAATACCCGTCATAGCAGACGGCGGCATAAAATATTCGGGCGACATAACAAAGGCGATTGCGGCAGGAGCTAATGTCGTAATGCTTGGGTCATTGTTGGCGGGATGCGAGGAATCGCCGGGCGACCTTGAGACATTCCAGGGGCGGCGGTTTAAGGTATACCGTGGCATGGGATCGCTTTCGGCCATGGCAAAGGGAAGCAAGGACAGGTATTTTCAAGAAGATAATAAAAAGCTGGTACCTGAAGGGGTTGAGGGACGGGTTCCTTATAAAGGCCCTCTCTCGGACACGGTTTTTCAGCTTGTGGGCGGTCTTCGTGCCGGAATGGGGTATGTCGGATGCGCCGATATAGCCGCACTTCATTCGGACGCAGTCTTCACCCGAATAACCGGAGCAGGATTAAAAGAAAGCCACCCGCACGAGATATATATAACCAAAGAAGCACCCAACTACTCGGTAAACCCGTGACGAGACAGTTGACAATTGACAATGGACAATTGACAGTTAGCCCTCTCTCTCATTCTGTGCCCAATCACCTCTTCCCAAAGGGGAGGGGAGGGGGAACAGAAAAATTTTAAAGGAGACT
>WRME01000148.1 GCA_009777275.1 Oscillospiraceae bacterium | reverse complement strand
ATTCCCCTCTGGGGAGGGGTGGCAAACACTCGCAACAAAGTTGCGATAGTGTTTGACGGGGTGGTCACGATACAATTGACAATGAACAATTTACAATTGACAATGAACAATTTACAATGGACAGTTACAGGGGATTAAAATCCAACTTTGCTTTTACCAACAAATTTATATTTACAATAATTATTAATTGTTCAAGCCCCTGCCCTCTTTCGTAAAGAGGGTGCCCTCGCAAAGGCGGGTGTTTTTCCGTGGCTACAGCAAACCCTGTGTATCTCCTTGGCTCTCCCTTTGGGAGAGCTGTCGGCGGCAACGCCGACTGAGAGGGCAACGGTTAATTAAGAATTGACAAAACTGTAATTTATGCTATAATATAATCAACAATTACATTAGGAGGTGTTTGGTATGGATTTTTTAAGCAGCTGGTGGGAGAGTATCGGACTTTTGCAGAAGGCTCTGGCCTGTGTCGCTATTCCGTCTACCGTGATTCTGGTAGTGCAGACCATTCTTATGCTGTTTGGTCTTGGGTTTGACGGAGATGCAGATGTGTCCGATACATCCGGACTTGACACAGATGTAGGCGATCTGCTCGACAAGGATGCCGCAGAGGCTGTCCACTATCGTGACGATGGCATTTTGGGGATGAGACTCTTCACCGTTCGGGGTATAGTGGCCTTCTTTTCGGTAGGCGGCTGGATGGGGATAGCAATGGTCGATTTGGGTCTGTCGCAGCTCATTTCGGGGCTTATAGCGTTGGCGGCGGGATTTGCCTCCCTTGTGTTTGTGGCAAACATGATCACATGGTCGATGAAGCTCCAGGAAAAAGGCAACATGGATATAAACAGAGCGATAGGTCACATAGCGCAGGTCTATACAACCATACCGCCGGGTATGAAGGGTCACGGCAAGGTTATAGTAACATTTGATGAACGCTATGCCGAGTTAGAGGCCATGACAAGCGAGAGCAAGGGTTACAAGCCGAAAGACACCGTTAGGGTGTTGGAGGTTTTAAGCAAGGGAGTTCTGTTGGTCGGTCCGGTCTTGACCGAAACTGTTCCCGAAAATAATAATAATGAAGAAGAGGAGAATGTAAACAATGAATAATCCTGCAGATGGAAGCACAATGGTAATAGCGCTGGTAGTAGGCGCACTGGTGGTACTGACTATGTTTATGATGATAATAAGCAGGTACCGCAAATGTCCCTCGGATAAAATCATGGTCATATACGGCCGATTGGGTAAGAACAAGGACGGCTCCACCCGCTCGGCAAGATGTATCCACGGAGGAGCATCCTTTATCATGCCTGTGTTTCAGGCATACGCCTATCTTGACCTGACGCCTATTTCTATCAACGTAGACCTGACCAACGCATTATGCCGTCAAAACATCAGGGTTAATGTTCCGTCACGGTTCACGGTCGGAATCAGCACCGAAAACGCTATAATGCAGAACGCCGCCGAGCGGCTCTTGGGTCTAAAGCTAAGCGAGGTTCAGGAGCTTGCCAAAGATATTATATTCGGTCAATTGCGTCTTATTATCGCAACCATGGACATAGAAGAAATAAACACCGACAGAGATAAGTTTTTAGACGCTGTTTCCTACAACGTGGAGACCGAACTCAAGAAGATAGGACTGCGGCTTATAAACGTCAATGTCACCGACATTACCGATGAATCGGGATATATAGAGGCTCTGGGTAAAGAGGCCGCCGCAAAGGCGATAAACGATGCTAAAATGAGTGTTGCCGAAAAGAATCGAGACGGTTCTATCGGTGAGGCCGCCGCACAGAAGGATCAGCGTATTTCCGTATCAAAATCTAACGCCGATGCTATAGAGGGTGAGAATAGCTCCAAGGCGGCTATCGCACAGTCTGATGCTATACGCCGAGAAAAGGAAGCCGACTCTCTCCGCAGGGCGACTGCCGCTGAAAAAATATCAGAGGCTAAGGCACTTGAAGAGGCATATGCCGCTCAGCAGTTGGCGGAAAAGGCTCGTGCCGAACGTGAAATGGCAACCCAACAGGCCGATGTAATCATCAAAGCAAGAATAGATCAGGAACGCAAAATCATAGAGGCAGAGGCAGAGGCCGAGCAGAAACGCCGCCGAGCCCAAGGTGAAGCGGATGCGATCTTCGCCACTATGGAGGCGCAGGCAAGAGGAACGCAGGAGGTTCTTCGCCGTCAGGCGGAGGGATTCGGCAAGATCGTGGAGGCGGCAGGAGATTCTCCCAACGCCGTCCAGCTCATGCTTGCAGATAAGATAGAAGACCTTGTTAAGATTCAGGTTGAGGCGATCAAGAACCTGCATATAGACAAGATCACCGTGTGGGATTCTATGAACGGGGAAAACGGCTCTTCCTCTACCGCCAACTTTTTGGCGGGCATGATCAAGTCTATCCCCCCGCTCAACGAGACGATCAGGATGGCGGGTATAAAACTACCTGAGTTTTTAGGCAAAGAAATAGAATCAGAATCGGAGGACAATGCAGAATGACATACACATTTGCCGATAAACTCGGCAGTCTAAAACCATCGATGATACGGGAGATTCTAAAATCTGCCAACGACAAATCGGTTATACCATTTTCTGCGGGAAATCCGTCGTCGGAAGCCTTTCCCGCCGCAGAGATAGCAGGCATAACGGCCGATATACTGGCCAACGAATCCACAACCGCCCTGCAATACGGCATTACAGAGGGATATGCTCCCCTGATCGGCGCTGTCAAGCAGAACCTTGCCGCCAAACTCACTATAGCCGATACCGATGATGTTATAATAACCTCAGGCGCTCAGCAGGCTATAGAGTTATCAGCACGCGCTATTTGTAATCCGGGTGACCGAATAATGTGCGAAAATCCTACCTTTATCGGCGGCATAAACGCATTTAAGGCGGCGGGATTGGTTTTGTCCGGCGTCGATGTAGAGGAAGACGGTATTAATATAGAGGCGGCTGAAAAGGCCGCATCTGCCGTCAAGATGATCTATGTCATCCCGAACAGCCAAAATCCCACGGGGGTTACAATGAGCCTTGAGAAACGCAAGGCTCTCTACCAAATCGCCTGTAAGCATAATCTTATCATAATAGAGGACGATCCATACGGTGATATATCATTCAGCGGTAAGACTGTTCCTCCCATAAAATCCTTTGATACAGAGGGCAGGGTTATATATGCCGGAAGTTTTTCCAAGACCATCGCTCCTGCTCTTAGGATAGGGTTTGCACTCTGTAACAAAGAGATATTGCAGAAATTTGTCATTCTCAAACAGATCACCGATGTTCACACAACATCGCTGTCTCAGATGATATGCTATCGGTTTATGAGAGATTATGATTACAACGCACATCTTGACAGCATAAGCAGGATATATAAAAACAAGTGCAGTCTCATGCTTGAGGGCATAGAGGAGCATCTTAGCGGGGTTGAGTTTACCAGACCCGACGGCGGTCTGTTTATCTGGTGTACCCTGCCAAGCGGAATCGATCTGCTGGAATTTGCCCAAAAAGCCATCCAACGCAAGGTCGCCATCGTCCCCGGAATCGCTTTTCTCACCGACGAGAACCAACCCTCATCATCATTCAGGCTAAACTTCTCCACACCAAGCGAGGAAGCCATTGTAAAAGGAATAAGGATACTGGGGGAGGTATTCTCTTCCGCATTTAACCACGAAATACACTAAAACCACGAAAAATGTTTTTAAGGACGGTATGCAATGTCTATTAAGGACGGTACGCACGGGGGTGCGTACCCTACAGACCACCCCGCCGCTGCGGCGGCACCCCTCCCCAGAGGGGAATTGGGGCTTGCATACTATAATTTCCAATTCCCCTCTGGGGAGGGG
>WRME01000147.1 GCA_009777275.1 Oscillospiraceae bacterium | reverse complement strand
CTTTGGGAGAGGTGTCACGCCGTGGCGTGACGGAGAGGGCGGGTAGGGATGACCGCCCTCGGTCATCCGTGGTTATCACGGCGTGACGGAGAGGGCAATTCTGCATTCTTCATTCTTAATTCTGCATTGATAACATCCCATATACCCCCTTGAACTTAGCGTATTGCCTGTCGTAGACGGGGATGTTTTCTTGTATCGGCTCTACTCTTTTGCTGACCTTGATGTTGTTTTCGCAGGCGCTGTCTACCGTTGGGTACTCCCCTGCCCCGACCATTGCCAATATAGCGGCTCCGAGGGCCGAGCCCTCGTTGGTTTCAATTATTTCAGCGGTTTTGCCCAGCACATCGGCGATGATCTGAATCCAGAGCGGCGCCTTTGTTCCGCCGCCGGACAGACGCACTGTCTGGAAATCTATGCCCATTTCACGCAATATCTCGTATGTATCACGCAGGGCGAAAGCAACCCCCTCAAGCATGGCCCGTGTCATGTCGCCCTGTGAGGTTGTACTCGACAGTCCTATAAATGCTCCACGAACATTCGGATCGTTGTGCGGGGTGCGTTCCCCGTTGAGATAGGGTGCAAAGAGCAGGTTATTACTTCCTGCGGGGCTTTTTTCGGCCTCGTCTAACGCAGGGTCATACTGACTGCCGAGTATCTGCTTGATCCACCATTTTTGCGACAGTGCCGCCGACAGTATAACACCCATCTGATGCCATCTGCCGTTTGCATGGGCAAAGCTGTGCAGACGATTCTCGCTGTCGGCCGAGTATCGGTCACTGCTGACAAAGATAACCCCCGATGTTCCTAAAGAGGCAGAGGCTACCCCTGCGTTTGTGGCGCCGACTCCTACGGCTGCTGCTGCCTGATCTCCCGCTCCCGCTACTATCTTAACATCGTGCGATAATCCTAATTGATCTGCGACATCGGGATCTATATTCCCTACAACCTCATATGATTCGTAAACAGCGGGGAGCTGATCCTCTGTGATGCCCAGTATATCGAGCATGGGTTTAGACCAGCAGCGCTTGGCAACATCGAAATAGAGGGTTCCCGAAGCATCCGAGACATCGGTGGCGTATTTTCCCGACATCCTGTATATTATGTAGTCTTTGGGTAATAGATACATTTTAGCCTTGTTGTAGTTTTCAGGCTCGTTGTTCCTCAGCCATAATATTTTCGGAGCGGTAAATCCGCAGAAAGATTGGTTGCCCGTATACTCCGTCAATCTCTCCCTGCCTATGTCGTTGTTGAGATAGTTGTTCTCAACCTCTGTTCTTCCATCGCACCACAAGACCGCTCGTCTGAGCGGATTGCCCTCACCGTCGAGAGCGACCATGCCGTGCATCTGCCCGCTGAAGCTGACACTCCTGACCTTGCTTATATCGATCCTGCCCGCAAGCGCCTTGATGGCATCTTTGGTACCCTCCCACCAATCGCAGGCATCCTGCTCTACCCAGTTTTCACGGGGATAGTATACATTGTAATCCCGGCTTTCGGTTACAATCTCCTTGCAGTCTCTGTCTGCGGCAAGAATCTTTACGGACGATGTTCCTATATCAATTCCCAAATAATACATTAGTAAAACATTCCTTTCAAGTGTAGATTAACAACTCTTAGTCAAGTATAACATACAGAATTTATAATTGTCAATTATTTTGTCCCGATTATAGAATTTACTTAGAATTTACAAATAATTTATTTTTTCATAACACTTTACATTATTCGACAAATGATTTATAATGTTGCGGTAATCACGGTACGCACGGGGGTGCGTACCCTACCCGCCCTCTCCGTCACGCCGGGGCGTGACACCTCTCCCAGAGGGAGAGGCAAGAATACACCCACAGAGAAGGAGTTTTGATTGGTTTGGATTTTTTAAATGTTTTAGCTCTTTTAGGCGGATTGGTTCTGTTCTTGTTCGGTATAACAACCATGAGCAACGCCCTGCAAAAAATATCCGGAAGCAAGTTGGAAAAGGTTCTCGAAAAACTTGCGGGTAACCGGTTCAAAGGTCTGATGTTCGGTCTGCTGGTCACCGCCGTTATCCAAAGCTCATCTGCAACTACCGTTATGGTGATCGGTTTTGTAAACGCCGGGGTTATGACGCTTGCTCAGACGGTCGGAATCATATTCGGAGCAAATATAGGCACCACCATGACCACCCAGATTCTTCGCCTGGGAGATATATCAAGCGATAATATATTTCTGCAAATCCTAAAACCGTCAGGACTTACCCCGATATTTTTAGTGATCGGGTTTATACTGTATGTTGCAGGAAAGCGCCGCAAACGCCGTGATCTCGGTCATGTTATGATCGGGTTCGGCGTTTTATTTACGGGTATGATGACCATGGAATCGGCCGTCGCTCCCCTGCAGCACGTCGAGTGGTTCAGAGAGCTTTTTGTGAGATTCTCAAACCCCTTTCTCGGTCTTGTGATCGGAGCGGTCGTTACGGCGATAATACAAAGCTCGTCGGCCTCTGTCGGTATTCTTCAGGCGCTTAGCTCGACAGGACAGGTCCCCTTCTCTGCCGCCGTCCCTATCATACTCGGACAGAATATAGGTACCTGTATCACAGCCATGCTATCGAGTGTCGGTACCAACAAAAACGCCCGCCGAGCCGCCTTTATACACCTGCTGTTCAATACATTGGGGGCATTGATATTCTTGATCATTATTCTTGTCCTGCGTCCCGACAGATTCCTGCCATTCTGGAATGACACTGCCACACGGGGAATGATTGCTAACTTCCATGGGGTTTTCAACATCCTTTGTGCCGCAATAGCGCTGCCATTTGCTAATATACTGCTCAATCTCTCAAAGTTGGTTATAAGACAGGGTAACGGTGAGGATGAAGAGGCCGCATTGATCGATGACCGTCTGCTCAATACGCCATCTATAGCTCTGGAGCAGGTTCATGCCGCCGTGCTGAGAATGGCGGGTGATGCTAATCAAAATCTGCTGAGTTCCATATCGCTTATATCTTCATTCGATAAAAAGGCAATGCAGAAGCTATTGGAGGTTGAGAATCGTTTAGACCGCATGGAGGCAAGATTCGGTAATTATTTAGTACGACTGGCAAACAAGGATATAAGCAAGCAGAACAGTACCCTGCTATCGGGTCATCTGCATATAATCGGCGATATTGAGCGTATAGGAGACTATTCGGTCAATGTGGCGGAGTCGGCCGAATGGATGAACGATGAGGAGATGGCCTTTTCCGATACGGCCATGCGTGAACTAAAGGTGCTCTTCTCGGCCGTTGAGGAGATAATGCGGGTTGCCATAGACTGCTACAACAACCGTGATACCAATGCCATACTCCGCACAGAGCCGCTGGAAGAGGCTATAGACCTGCTTGTCGGCACTTTAAAGGAGCGTCATATCGAGCGGCTCAAGGACGGAACCTGTGAGATCGAAGCGGGTACCGCACTGCTTGAGATACTGGTAAATCTCGAACGCATTGCCGACCATTGTTCTAATATGTCGGTGTTTATCAGCCATATCTATGGCGCCGGTCACAACCACCCCAACTATGATGCACACGAGCATAAACGCAGTCTCCACCGTGGTGAAGACGCAGAATATATAGAGCGGTACAATATGCTCTGCGAGAGTTATATGAAGAGGCTGTAGGGAAAAACACCCGCCGTCATGCCCTCTCCGTCACGCTATGATGAACACGGTACGCACATTTTAAGGACGGTACGCACGGGGGTGCGTACCCTACGGCAATCCACGGTAACCACGGGCGGCAGATTGCCGCCCCTACAAGACCACCCCGCCGCTGCGGCGGGCCCCCCCCCCCCCGGGGGGAGGGGGGGTGGGGAAATTAAATTTCCA
>WRME01000146.1 GCA_009777275.1 Oscillospiraceae bacterium | reverse complement strand
TTTTCCCCTGGTGCCGCCGCAGCGGCGGGGTGGTCTTGTAGGGATGACCGCCCTCGGTCATCCGTGGACACAGACAGGGTAGGTACGGATGATAAGGACGGTACGCACAGGGGTGCGTACCCTACAGGGGCTTGAAATTACAAAGGAGGTATTCCCATGAAAAAATTAATATCAATGTTTTGTGCTGTTGCCGTGTTCGGTTGCGGCGTGATAGGTGCGTTTGACCTTGCGTGGTCGGCGGAGGCTACCCGGACCGATGGTTTCGGCGTTAGCTACTATGAGGAGTTTGCGGATGACGGCGGCATATCGGACGAGCCTGTAGGAGCGGATGTTACGCTAAACAACGCCCCCAATACCGGAGTGTACAGAAAGTCCGGCATTACGGTGAGGAATCCGTTTATCTACAGGAATCAGTTTACCCAAGACGGAGGAACCTCACGGAATAATTTTTCCGATGATTTCAAAAACCACCTTGAGATAGAGGTTATCGTAGGCGGGGTTGGACACAGAGTTCCTGCCGCAAACATTACCCTGACAAGACAGCAGTGGACACCGGCAGACTTTTACGACCGACCCCATGTTCAAGGAAATGCGGCCGGAACGATACAACCTCAATCGGGTAACCACTGGTTTACGGTTACAACGACAGGCTTTTTGTCGGGCGACACATATATCCCCAACCAATCTGTGCCTCTCAACTTTGCTATCACCGTAACGGCAAATGCAGACGCCCCCAAGGTGCGTCCGGTTGCGATTGCGAACGGTAGTGATCATACAAGTGTGGCAGTGCATGAATTTACACGATACAGCTCACCCAATCCGCAGGGAACTGTTTGGGGAAGTTCTTTCGACACCTCAAACACACCCTCTTTTACCCGTTCTGCCGATCCTACCGCCTACAAATTTGCAAGAACCAGCAGTACAGGCGGCGGATGGCTTGTAGCAAGCAATGAGCCTTATCATGTGGAACTGTCCATGTATAAATATCTGTATGTAGAGATTGACATAGAGGGTGCGTCCAATGCTCCTTATCATATCAGAATAGATAACAACAACTCGACCAACCCCACCTTTGACAGGGCGAGTTTCTATGATACCATGCCCAACAGAAACAGAGCGGGTATCGGTTGTTATGACCTAAGCAGAATAGGCAGTTACACAAGCAGATTCTTTATGAATCTTGTTTGCGATGGTATATCGTTCTCAGAATCTCCGATGATTATCGCACAGTTTTGGCTGTCTAACGAGCCGCTGTTCTTAGGATCGTCCGAACTTGGAGTTCCGACAGCAACCCCCAATGAAAAGCTCGAAATTATCGGTCTGCAAAGGGTGTCTATGCCCGCAAAGATAGAATATAGATATGGCGGCGGGCTTAATTCGGCCCAGTTTGAAGAGGTTAGCTTGGACGGCGCTATCTATAACGCCGCCTTAGAGCGTACCATTCCATCCCTGCCTGTCAGCGAGAGAGTGCAGTTGGGGTACATGGAAAATGTCGGGGAGCTTATAACCATAAATAACGACTATAAAAACCGAATACATATGAACAGCACCCCCGAACATATCCGCAACCCGATTCCCACAAAGGTAGATGTAGAGCTAAGATGGAAGAATCAGGTTTTTACCGACAGCATAGATGTCTACTACTACCAAAACGACCCTGTGTCCTACAGAGCCGCTAACAACCATTCCGAAACAAGAAGAGTGTATCTAACCTCACGCAGTGTCACTGCGGGCGGGGTTGCGGTAAAGTCCAATGGCTCTGTGGAGTTTTACGGGGCTTCGGGGAGTTCTGTATTCGGGTTTGAATCGGGGCATGATTACCTAACATCGGGCGGCAACCTCAACATGGATCCGTCACAGGGCGGGTATAGGTATCTTTATGTAGAGACATCGGGTAATGCTATGAATATGTGGATGAACAGCCACAACAACAGCACCAACTATGGCAGAAATGTTGGAAATTACAGAGAATTTACATTCTACCGAGAAGACTTTTGCGTTAATGGATTTACAGGCTTGACAAGATTTGATGCGTCTAACCTAAGCACAAATGTCGGCAGTTTAGACGGGGCGAACAATATAAAACAAATCACACAGATAACATTTAATGCCGCTAACGACTCAACGATAACAGGAGTTTGGGTTTCTAACCATCCCTATCTTATCAATCCTCCCGGAGCATCCGAGACACGGGAGATTGCGGATGTCACGATATTGCGGAATCCTCAGAGCGAGTTGATCTATTCAACTTCATCCGGAAACGCCGGCATGAACTTTAATTATGCGTCACAGTTTTTAGGCGTAAAAAGCTATGGGCTTGACTATGCCGTCGATTCAGACGGGCAACTGTCGAGATACAGGCTGGGCGTGGGATTGGTGCTGGACGATGGGTCTGTCTTCGACATAGCCAAAGACGAGAACGCCACACAAACGCTCTCTATAGGAACCTTTGACACTACCCAAACTGGCGTCAAAGAAGCAGAGGTGCGTTTTACCCATGACGGCATAGATCTGGCTACCTATGTCAGGGTAAATGTTGTAGAAAACCTTGACGGCACACCCCGAGACTATGGCCCCGATACGGTAAAGCTCAGTTTAGTTCCCTTTAATTTCGGAGCTGTAAACCAATATTTCGTATTCAGGCATAACGGTGAAATTATGATATACGGAGCGGGCGGGGGTAATGATGTGTGGCTCGATACATCGAGAGCCGACTGCCCCGTTCACGCAACCTGCTCTCCCATCTGTCCCGAACGTCCGTCTAAACACGGGTATGATCTATACAAGACCGAGCAATACCTTAGGATCGCATCCGATCCTGTTATCGCTCTGAATCTTGACCGAAACGGCAATCCTATATACGATGTTACCAAGATGAGAAGACCGAATCATCATGTCCCGCACAACAATCCCGATCCGCTGTACGACTATACGTTGGTTGACGACAGCGATCTTCCGATCAGTATTACATGGGGCAACCCCGATCAAATGCTTATAAGCGGCAAGGGATTCCCCGCAACAAAGGTGCATAACATCCTGAGAAGCCAGTATCCGGCGATTTCGGGAAGCTACTACAAACACGAATATGATGCTCTCGAGGGAGTAAAATACACAAACAGCGCCCTTAGCGGCAGACCTTATATAGACATATCGGATTACAAGTATATGTATTTAGATGTTGAGGGCCCCATTCATCACATAAGAATCAACGGTGTAGACGATCACCAAAACGCTATCGGAATGGGAGAAAGTCCAACAGGCCCCCGTCTCCACGGAAGTCAACTAAACGGATGGATAAGAGTAAGCACCGAGACCATGGCCCGCACACAAGCGCTGACAGACGACAACAGAGCAGGCCATGTTTGGACGTTAAACCTCGTTGCACCCGATTCCGTCTATGCAAACCTCAAGGGTGTATATCTTTCTAACAATAGCTCCCTGAATCCCTATCTCACCATAGGCAACCCGACCGGAGGAGGAACAGTCACGGTCAGAGACATTCTCGCAACCCGTGACCACATCATCGGCACAGAACGCCTAACCGATCCCGACCAACTATGGGCAGCCGACGCCAACGAAGACGGCGTGATAAACATATTCGATATGCTGGTAATGAGGGATGTGATTCTCCGATAGGAGAATCAATGCAGAATTAAGAATGGAGAATGTCGCCCTCTCCGTCATGCTAACGCATGACACCTCTCCCAAAGGGAGAGGCAAGGACACCCGCCGCTGCGGTAACCACGGGCAGACCACCCCGCCGCTGCGGCGGCACCCCCCCCCCGAGGGGGAAGGGGCTTGCATACTATAATTTTCAAATCCCCTCTGGGGGGGGGGGGCAAAAACTCGCAAAAAAGATGCGAT
>WRME01000145.1 GCA_009777275.1 Oscillospiraceae bacterium | reverse complement strand
CGGGGGGGGGGGGGGCCAAAACACGCGAAAAAAATGTGCGATGGTGTTGGGGGGGGTGGTCTTCCCCTGGTGCCGCTACAGCGGGGTGGTCTATGCGGAAAACCGTACTCCTGAGGGGCGTGTATCCGGGTGCGTTACTTCCGGAAAGCCGTTATCGGAGCACGGTTTACCATGCGAGGAGAATATAATATGAGCAAGGATGATTAGCGTATATAAAGATCGGGATTGAGCAATCTTCCGTTATGCTGGATCTCAAAATGAAGATGATTTCCCGAGGATCTGCCTGTTGTACCGACGGCGGCTATATGCTGACCTCTCTCGACCCTGTCGCCTACATTTACATAGAGTGCGCTGGCGTGGGCATAGACGGTGCGGACACCGCCGCCATGGTCAATAATAACACATCTGCCGTATGATGAATAGTAGCTGGACAGCACGACCGTTCCGGGTGCCGCCGCATATATCGGAGAGCCTGCGGGAGCGATAAGATCCACTCCTCTGTGTCCTCCGCGGAATCGGGTGGTGGTAGTTTTATAGTTACCCACCGGAAACATGAAACTCATTCCGTTTATGGTGTTGGAGCCTACCGGACCGGTTGAATTAGGACGGCTGCTTGCCGAGTTGGCGGGGTTTGCAGAGGGAGCGGGAAGTCTTGTGCCTATGACCGTCCGTTCGCTGATTGCGGCTTTGATCGGTATTCTTTCCTCAATAGTTCGCCCTGTTTCAACACCGTTGACAAACTCGACCCTTGCTATTATTTTATTCTCACCGTTGACACCCTGTCTTGTGACCTGCGAATATCCCGACATTCGGGTAGAATCGTTAATAGTCTCTCTCTCAAAGGATACTATTTCGGTATATTCCATGAGTTTTACGGCCTTTACCGTAATAAACGGCTGTGAATTTGATATAACAACCTTCTCTGCTGTTCCTGCCATCATTCTCTCGACTATATCGGGATTAAGAGCCTTCAGATCGTTATATTCCATAGAATATTTCTCGGCTATGCTCATAGGAGTGTCGCCCGAAACAACCGTATGCAGCTGTTCCCCCGATACATCCGAGAGGATAAGGTCAACAATCTCCTGATCGCTCTCTACAATACTGGAATTGAGGTACAATCCCTCTATCCAATCAACCTCATTTAAAAACTCAACCTCTGCATCCTCGTTCTCTTCAAGAGCCCACTCAAGAAGGGTGTCGAGCGGCATGGTTATAGCTTCTTCATTAACAACGGCGCCGTAGAAAACCCCATCGACAAACAATCCGTATGCCTTTCCGATAGCATGGTCAGATCGCTTGAGAATCTCGTCAACCAATTCATTGGGACTAAGCACATCGTTGCTCTCGACAACGGTTAATTTAAACTGCGGCTCTGCATCGAGAACTTCATCGTCATCGACATAGATCATTCGTTGTTCTAAGATCCTGTTAGCGCTGTCAAAGTCTGTTTCACTTGCGATAAAGCCTACATTCTTGCCTAAAAAGTTGACATTTACCGCAAAGGTCAGTCCCGCAACCGTCTGTACTAAAAAGACAAAGGCCGCTATACAGGCTACAGGTATAACATAATTAAAAACAGTAGCAAAGGAGCGGAATATGGCCTTTTTGTTATTCCGAATACCCGATGCCAGGCTCACGAAGAAAGCGCCTATAGGGTTTTCACCCTTTTCTATCGCCTGTAAAACTCCGGATTTTATAATACCCGCCCCGTATCCGAACCGCTCAAAGGGATAGACAATCTTGTCGTTGCGTTCTTTTATAGCAACGGCGGCCGTGTCTATCTTCGACTTTATAAAACGCAAAGGCACCCTCAGCACACGGCGGTAAAAGCCTTTAGCGGTCTTTGCTATGGATGAAAAGGATCCCAGCGTATAATTTCCCGACACAGTTCCCATTTTATATAGAAAGCGGGCGATCTCCCCGTTTATCTTTCTGAGCAAGGCAAAATCAAATTCAAAATTAGAACCCCGCACAGGGGAAAGCGTGCTGCCGGATTGTCTTTTAACAAACATGAAACTTCTCCTAAATAGTTACAAAACGGTTACAACTACATTTTCATTATACTACATAACAAGCCCTATGCAACATTAAATGAAAAAAATAAAGGCAAAAACCCAAAAGTTTGTTAAACAAGTACACATACACGCAAATAAACCCGGTCTGTTTGTCTAATATGACAGCATCGATGGGGTATAGTTTTGTAATACTTTTGTAACCTTTGTTACAAAATGTTTCGCCTGCTCTAAATCATGCTCAAGATAATTCCCGCATTCACGGGCGCTAACGCCGGGAATGTCGCCGTCATAGCCAAGTATAAACTCAAAAGAATCATGCACAAGCGTGATAGCGCCGCCGTAATCTAAATCTCTTGTTAAAAGATAGAATCCCGTTCTGCAGCCCATAGGCCCGACATAGATAATACTGTCCGCATATTTGCTGTTTCGAGCATAGGTGGCAAAAAGATGCTCGATAGTGTGCATGGCCGCATAGGTCGGATACTCCCCGCAATTGGGCCGAACCAGCCGTATGTCGAATGTCGTTATATCCCCGTCCACCCTCGAAACATACATACCTACGCCGATTTTGTTATGATCAACCTGAAAACTCGCTATTCTCTCCATGATAACCTCCGTTTAATAAAAAAATTCATACCGCAAGTGAGGTTAGTCTTGTCGCAGGGACTCAATCTCTTCGGGGGTAAGGTTGGTTAGCTTGGCTATGTCGGCAATGGGAATGTTTATCTTGAGTGCGTTGCGGGCAATGGCATAATCACGCTCCACTTTGCCTCTCTCTATACCTTGTTGTATGCCCTCATTCCTACCCTGTTGTATACCTCGCTCCATGCCTCGCTGCAAACCCCGTTCCATACCCCGCTTCTCGGCAGCATCCTCTTTTCCCTTTGTTATCGAATAAATGTCCCGCTCCATCTTTATACGGGATTCGTATAACATCCTCGTCCGCTCGTCTGCGGACAGCTCTTTCAGCCTTATTACGGCATTATTGACCTGCGTGTTCGCTACTGCTGCCATGTCTAAATCCTCCTCGTTTTTTGCATCGAGAAACTTCATCCAGTCCCACAATGGCGTGCCGTCTGAAACGCCGGGAATCTTAGGCAATTCCAGCGTGTGAATCTCGATAGTATCAGTAAATTCGACCTGATTATCGGAATCATAAAGCGTGAATCTGTGGTGATATTTCGGACTTGCCTGAATAAATTCGTGGTTTGTTATGATTATGCTGATGACCTTTTTGATTTTCTCGTAATTCTCGCTCGCACCGATCTGCTCCGTGACCATCTTAGCATCGTAGAAAATCACTCGTTCCCGCATTTGCGGAATGTGTTCGACCTGAATCTCGATATTGATTATTTTACCCGATTTTGTCTGCAACTTCACGTCAATTATGCCCAGTTTACCATCCTTGTAATCGGGTAAAAGGTGCGGGTCAAGGATGGTTATTGTGTCGTAATCTTCATGTGGAATCAGGAGTACGGACTTTAGAAAGTCGGTTAGAATTTCCTTACTTCTCTCGTCTCCGAATAGTAGTTTGAAGATTAGGTCATTGCGTGGGGATAGAAATTGTTTTGGCATGATGGTTCATCCTTTCTAATTTTATTATACCACGATTTACAGTTTTGTCAATTCCCTTTTAACCACGAAAAACACTAAAATCACGAAATGTTTATTAAGGACGGTACGCACAGGGGTGCGTACCCTACAAGACCACCAAAATCCATATCCCTACGGAGTGGGATGGCGTTTCGAGGCAGACCACCCCGTCAAACACTATCGCAACTCTGTTGCGAGTGTTTGCCACCCCTCCCCAGAGGGGAATTGGAAATTATAGTATGCAAGCCCCCAT
>WRME01000144.1 GCA_009777275.1 Oscillospiraceae bacterium | reverse complement strand
AAATTTTGTGTGTCGTTGTAGGGTACGCACCCCTGTGCGTACCGTCCCATACAAATTGCGGGTGTTTTTCCCCATGGTTACCGCAATTTCCGTGGGTGTTCTTGCCTCTCCCTTTGGGAGAGGTGTCATGCGTTAGCATGACGGAGAGGGCGGTAGGGATGACCGCCCCCGGTCATCCGTGATTATCGCTGAGAGGGCATGACGGAGAGGGCTTATTTTCCCAAATACTTCCGCAATGTTTCGAGTACCTTTTCTATATCGAGGGGTTTGCCGAGGTGGTCGTTCATTCCGGCTGCCAGACATTCTTCGATTTCGTTTTTGAATATATTTGCGGTCATTGCTACTATCGGCAGATTGGACCCGGACAGAGCCGGCAGGGTTCGTATACGCTTTGTCGCCTCAATGCCGTTCATCTTGGGCATCTGTACATCCATGAATATTATGTCGTATTTGTGCGGGTTTTTCTCGATCATATCGAGAGCGTCCTTACCGTTTTCGGCGCAGTCGATGGTGATTCCCGTGTCTTTGAGCAGAACTGTGAGTATTTCCCGATTTATTTCCACGTCCTCGGCCAGTAACATTCTTTTTCCGTTAAATTCGTCCATTGTGTTTTCGAGATCGGCATTTTGACGGTTGTCGGCTCCTATACATTCGTTTACACAATCTATTATCATCGAGGAAAACAGCGGCTTGAGCAGATATTTATCAACGCCCGCAGAAAGGGCTTCGTCCCTGATCTGTTCCCAATCGGCCGCAGTGATCATGGTAACGACAGATGGCCGTCTTCCTATTTTGGATTTGATTCGTCTTGTCAGCTCTACTCCGTCCATCCCCGGCATACGCCAGTCGACAAAATATATGTCGTACTCCCCTGCCCTATCTATGATTTCACAGGCTTCGATACCGTTTTGCGCCGCATCGCAGTCGATGTTCAGCTGTCCGAACAGATCCAGGAACTGTTGACGGGTTTCGACCATATCATCTACCACCAAAATCCTGACATTGTCCTTGTTCACACCCGGAGCAAGAAGCGATTCTATCGACTTTCCTCCGCATCTTGTTAGTATGGTAAAGATGAATTTTGACCCCTTGCCCAGCTTTGAGTCTACCCATATTTTGCCATCCATCAACTCCACTATGCGTTTTGATATAACCAAACCCAGCCCTGTTCCGCCGTAATCACGGTTCATTCCGCTCTTCCCCTGCTCAAATGCCGTAAAGAGCCTCTCCTGCTGTTCCGGTGATATGCCGATTCCGTTATCTATTATCTCTATACGCAGCTTGCAGAGACCGTCTATCTCTTCATCTAAATAGATATTAAGACTTATCTCGCCGCCCTCAGGGGTAAACTTGATAGCATTCGACAGCAGATTGGTGATGACCTGTGTTATCCGCTGATAATCTCCGATAAGAAAACGGGGTATGTTATCATGGATATTAAGGGTTAGATTCTGCTGTTTCTCTTCGGCTCGAAAGTTTATTATGGATATTACGTTATGCAGCATCTTTTCAAAATTATATTCAGATATAGACAGCTCTAATTTGTTAGCCTCTATCTTTGCCATATCGAGTACATCGTTTATAACTCCAAGAAGATGGGATGAGGCTCCCTCGATTTTTTTAAGCGCATAGTTCTTCTCCTCGATACTGGTTGCCCTCTTCCCTATCGCCGTCATTCCTATAATCGAATTCATGGGTGTTCTCATCTCGTGGCTCATGGTTGACAAAAAGTCACCCTTAGCCCTGCTTGCCGCCTTTGCCCGCTCAAGCATATCGGTACTTATGATAGCATCGGCAAATATTTGCGCCGCCGATCTTAACAGATTTATCTCGGTCGAGCCTTTTATAGAATATATGCTCTTCCCCTTGTTCTGCAGAGTAACCGCACCCCACAGTTTGCCATAGGTGAATATCGGGAATATAAATATCGCCTTAACCCCGTATTTATTCAGGAATGCCGTTTCATCATCCGACAAGTCCCCTATTCGTTTGTCTATATACTCCCCTTTCATCAGCATTTCTGTCCAGTCGTTTATATCAGAGACATCGGATAGAATCGCATATTTTTCCTCAATCGGCGATGTTCCTCCCGTCGCTCTCTCCCACAGATATATCATCTGAAAAAACTTCTCATCATTCTTTTCTCTGAATCTATAGACACTCACACGATCCATCCCAATAGCATCGGCAAGCGGATATATACCCTTTGTCATAGTTTCGTTAAAGGTTTGCCCGTCATGCAGGCAGAATATTTCATTAGATTCGTTGAGAGCGTTGACTATCTTGCTTCTCATCTCAAGAGCCTGATTCATTATCTTTTTCTCGTGTATATCCTCAAGCGCTCCCGCAACCCTAAGCGGCATACCCGCACTGTCCCGCAATGTCTCTCCGAAGGCACGGAAATGCCTGTAATCGCCGTTTTTCAGCTTTAGTCTGTACTCCACGTCATAGGGAGAACTGCCTGTATAGTCGCTCAAATGGGTTTCAAATGCGGTTAGTGTTCTCTCTTTATCCTCGGGATGCAGTCGGTCGCTCCAGCTGGAGATCACGTTGGGAAAATCGGTTTCATCGTTGAATCCCAGCATATGACGGACCTCCTGCGAATACCAGAATGAGTTGTTATCTAGAATAGGTGTCCCCTGTTCAACAACCATGTCCCACATACCTACCCGCATACTTTTTACCATCAAATTCAGACGCAGATCGCTGTCTAAAAGATTTTCTAAAGTTTTTTTATTTTCATTCAAATTAACTTCCCCCTCAACTATTTATCATAATAAAAGCCGCAACTACAAAAATTATTAAAAGCGCTAATGCGTGTTTTAACAGTCTTCCCTTTACCAGCAGGATAAAAGGAAATATTACCCCGGAAAACCCTATAAGAAAAAAGATGGTAAATAGCGCTATATCAGGAATGACAAGACCGCTGAAAATAACCGAAAAGATTCCCGAAAAATATAATAATACAAACAATCCTTGGATTAATATTATAAACGCCAAGGCCATTGCCGCGCTTTTCCTGAGCATCCCCTTCTCCTGCGACTTACCTTTGCTGAATATCGCCATCCCAAGTCCGGTGATTATCAGCACGCATATGACCAGATACAGCGGCTCTAACCTGTGATATATCAAGAATCCCATCAGTCCGGTAAAAACCTCATTATTGCCCGGCAGCGATGTAACGACCGGATAGACCGCAGACAACTGCCAAACAATAAAAAAGGAAACAAGGCTGATGATAAATATCGACATTCCCATCCTTCTCAGGACGATCGACAGTCTTGTTTTATCATTTTTCCTGCGGAACTCTTCCTTTTCGGCACGCTCGGCCTCTGCAGCGAGATTCATCTCCTCCTGCTTGCGTTCCTGCCGTATTCTGTTGACCTCGGCTATATTCATGGCAGCCATCATTCTTCTCTCGGCCGCCAGCTTGCGGGCTTCCGCCGCCGTTCTGCGATATGGAGAGGTATATTCTCTCATAGGTATTCCCCACCTCCGCAAGATTTTCAAGGCCGCAAATACTATGCCCCATACTATAATAACACAAATAATGTCAACTGTCAACTGTCAATGCAGAATTAAGAATGCAGAATGCAGAGTTATACCGTAACCACGAAAAGGAAAAAACACCCGCCGCTGCGGCGGCACCCTCTTTACGAAAGAGGGCAGGGGCTTGTGATTTCAAGTTCCTGTAACTGTCCATTGTTCATTGTCCATTGTTCATTGTAGCAAGACCACCCCGTCAAACACTATCGCAACAAAGTTGCGAGTGTTTGCCACCCCTCCCCAGAGGGGAATTGGAAATTTTAGTTCGCAAGCCCCTATTCCCCTCTGGGGAGGGGTGCCGCCGCAGCGGCGGGGGGGTGTGCTGTAGGGTATCGCAGCGGCGGG
>WRME01000143.1 GCA_009777275.1 Oscillospiraceae bacterium | reverse complement strand
TTTAGGGACCCACCCCCCTATCCCCCCGGGGGGGGGGGGGGCCGCCGCAGCGGCGGGGTGGTCTGTAGGGGCGGCAATCTGCCGCCCGTGGTTATTGCAGACGTGGTGGTCATCTCACTTGCCCGTTTCCGTATATTTTATATTTGATTGTGGTCAGTTCCCGTATTCCCATAGGGCCGCGGGCGTGGAGTTTTCCGGTTGATATGCCTATTTCGCCTCCGTATCCGAACTCGCCGCCATCGGTAAATCTGGTTGAGGCATTGACATACACGGCCGCTGAATCTATCTCGGCTAAAAATTTTTCTGCGGCTGCGATGTTGCTCGTGACGATAGCCTCTGAATGTTCGGTCGAATACTGCCGTATATGCTCGATGGCGTGGTCTATGCTGTCAACCACCCTGACCGCAAGTTTCATGTCGTTATATTCGGTTGCGTATTCTTGGTCGTTTGCCTCTTTGACGCAGTCTCCTAAAATATCGGCCGTCTTGGGGCATCCGAACAGCACTACTCCCGATCTGTCCAGAGCCTGCTTGGCGGCGGGGAGAAATTCGCCCGCAACATCGGCGTGTACCAACAGGGTTTCGGCGGCGTTGCAGACAGAGGGACGGTTGGTCTTGGCGTTGTCGGTTATGCTTACAGCCATATCTATTTGGGCATCCTTGTCTACATATATATGACAGTTGCCGGCCCCCGTCTCGATTACAGGCAATGACGAGTTGTTTATAACATGGTTGATAAGTCCCGCTCCTCCACGGGGAATCAGGAGATCGATATATCCATTCAGTTTCATCATTTCGGTTGCGGTCTCCCTGCTTGTGTCCTCCACAAGCTGAACACAGTCGGCATTTAACCCCTCATCGGCTGCCGATCTACGCATTATATCGACAAGAGCCTTGTTGGAATTGATCGAATCACTCCCGCCCCGCAGTACCACTGCGTTGCCTGATTTGAGGCAGAGCGCCGCCGCATCTACCGAAACATTAGGACGAGACTCGAATATAATCCCGATAACACCGATAGGTACCGTCACCTTCTCGATCCTAAGGCCGTTGGGACGGGTGAATCCCTCAAGAATCATACCCAGCGGATCATTCATGCGGCGGATTTCGTCCACCGATTGTCTCATACCCTCTATTCTTTGCTCGTTGAGGGTGAGACGGTCTATAAACGCCTCTGTTTTGCCTGTTCTGCGCGCTTCTTCTATGTCGACGGCATTTGCCGCCATAATGGCCTCTGCATTTTGGGCAAGGGCGTCATAGATAGCGCCGAGAACCCTGTTTCGGGTCTTTGTATCAGAGTTTGCAACCGACACCTTTGCAACCTTTGATTTTTTCGCAAGATCAAGTATGTATGACATAACAGTTCACTCCTTATTTATATTAACATTTAAAGATCGTTCCGATATTTTTTCCCTCTAACAGATCATAGAGCAGACGGTCTTTCCTGCCGTTCATTATCACTGCGGGGATGCCGTTTTTTACCGCTATTTCCGCCGCCGTTATCTTGGTTGCCATGCCGCCCGTTCCGAGACTGCTCCCCGCTCCTCCCGCAAGCTCTCTGATTTTGTCGGTTATGCTATCCACATGGGTTATCAGTTTTGCATCGGGATTTTCTTTGGGACAGCAATCGTACAGACCGTCTATATCGGTCATCATTACCAGCAGATCCGCATTGGTGAGTATGGCAACTATGGCCGAGAGTGTATCATTTTCCCCGAACGAGAGCGAGTGATCCTCTGTTCTGATTTCATCGGTAGAGACTGTATCATTCTCATTGACTACCGGAATTACACCTAATTCGAGCAGTCTCTCAAAGGTATTACGAACATTCTGAGCAAGGGTATCCGATTCAACGACATCACGGGTGAGAAGTATCTGAGCGATATTGTGATGATACCTGCTAAACTCCTGTTGATATGTATTCATAAGCGAGCTTTGTCCTACGGCGGCACAGGCCTGCTTGGTCGGAATATCGGACGGACGGCTGCGTAACCCCAGCTTGCCCGCTCCTACTCCGATAGCGCCCGAGGTTACGAGAATAACATCAACACCGGAGTTTTTTATATCCGCAAGGGTTTTAGTAAGACTGCCGATCTGCCGCAGATTGAGCAGACCCGTGTCGTGAGCAAGTATGGTTGTTCCGACCTTTATAACAACACGATTGTATTTGCCCGGCATAATAATCACTCCATTATATAGTTCATATAGTATTTTGCATAAATCGCCGATGTTGTTTGTATATATGGTAGTACAAGCATCAACGGAAAGAGGAATATTCCCAACGTAAAGAGAGGGACAAAAGACATGGTAAGGTTAAAGATGCGCCCCTTCCTGCCCTTCATGTATGATACTGACATTCGCAGGCATTTTGCTGCGGTATAGTCCGGGTTGTCCATCATTATATATGGTGCGTTGTGATAACGCAGACAAAGACAGTAGGCAAGCAAGAGACATATAACCGACAGGACGGCGGCCGAAAGAATGAGCAGAACAGTTTCGGGATCGATATATCTGCCTGTTATCCGCAGTATAAAATGCCACATCACGGCTATCGGCAGGCAAAAGAGCAACAGCCACAACAGACGTCTTATCCCGATTGCGATATATAATCTGAGAATCTTGAGGTATCGGCGGGATCTGAATGCGTAAAAAACATCGCCGAACAGAACAGGCTGACCCAATGCGGTTTTGTAGCACATACGCTTGAATCCGAACCACAGCGGAAAAAGAATGACAAATCCCACAGCACAAACAGATAGCGAATGAATCAAATCAGGCATAGAGGTATCGAAAATCCTTGCATCGTCAAAACTGTCTATGCCGTCTGCGATTATACCAAGATCTAATATATATGATATTATACCGCTTATTAAGAATAAAATCAAGATAAAAAGCATAATAAATCCTGCGGCAAAAATAATCTTAAATCCGCTCTGTTTTAGGGCGAATATGGCGTTTCTTTTCATGTGTCTTGTCGTTGACATTAATTACCACCTATAAAAACGATAAAAAAGATTTACAAAATGTATAATTTATAATATAATTCTATTCTAATCTAATTTACTAATAAGTAAGAGCGAGGAGCAAAATGCTATGACTAACGAATTTCATCGGGTTTTGACAATGCTGCGTAAGGAACGCAAACTGAGCCAAAAGCAGACCGCCATTGATTTAGGTATTTCTCAGGCGCTTCTTTCTCATTACGAAAAGGGCATCCGTGAGTGCGGGCTGGATTTTATTCTCAAGGTAGCCGATTATTTTGAGGTCTCCTGCGACTTTTTGCTGGGACGTTCCCCCGATCCCAAGGGCGCAACCATATCGGTGGACGAGATTCCCAACTCAGACCTTGTTAAGGAGCAGATAACCCCCGATAAACTTATCAGCGAGGCAAACAAAAAGCTGATTTTCAACTCTATAACCGTTCTTATCGATATTATCCGAAAATATGACGATAAAGAACGCAAACTGATGAACGAAACGGTCGCCTATATTATGATGGCTGTATACAATATGTTCAGGATCGCTCATCGTGCCAATCCCTACAATTCCGCCGAGCTGTTCAGCGTGGATGACAGTATGGCGGCGGCGCTTGTCAGGGCGCAGATGAGCATCGGAGAGGCAAAGGTAGCCGCAAAGGCGGTCTCTTCCGCCAAAAGCATCAAGTCTAACAAACACGGAGACTCGTCCTTTGAATACACTGTATCTCTTGAAAGTTTGTCCCGTGATTACAGCTCATATTCAACCTCACTGCTCAATCTGATACATAATGTAGAAAAAAAATTAAAATAACGCATATTCCTGTGTTGCTGCGTCATATGATTGTAACAATGCAGAACCCCGCCCCCCCCGTCCCCCCCCCACCGGGCACCCCCCCCCCCCAATGAGGCGGAAAGAAAAAACAACACGTCCGAAGCGAACACTT
>WRME01000142.1 GCA_009777275.1 Oscillospiraceae bacterium | reverse complement strand
TTTCCGTGCCTACCGCAAACCCTGTGTGTCACCTTGCCTCTCCCTTTGGGAGAGGTGTCACGCCGGGGCGTGACGGAGAGGGCAGCGGCGGTCATCCCTACTTCAATTCCGCTAACAACTCTCCCGCTTTGACAAGCTGTCCCGCAGATACAAGAATGTCGCTGACAACGCCGCCCGTTCTTGCCACAACGCTTGTTTCCATCTTCATCGCTTCTATGATAAAGAGCGGCTGATTCTCTGTAACCTCATCGCCTTTTTTGACAAATATCTTGGAAACAGACCCGGGAATACTTGAGCCGACATGGCAGAGATTATCGGTATCGGCATACCTCACCTGCTCTGCAACTATCTGTATGCTCTTGTCTTCGACGACAACCTCACGGCGGGAGCCGTTGAGTTCATAGTGCATTTGACGGGTTCCGTCGTCATACTCTTGACCGGGGCCGAGATATTTTACTATAAGCGTCTTGCCGTCTTCTATAGCGACTTCGGTCTCCTCATTGGTCTTCATGCCCATAAAGAATACATGAGAATCCATTCGGCTGAGGTCTCCCTGTCCATCCAGTCTGCCGAAATACTCCTCAACCACCTTAGGGTAGAGACTATGGCTGATGGCGTCACGCATAGACGGATTCGGTGTGAACTCCTTTAGATTCTCACAAACCTTATCCATGTCTATGGGGGCAAGACCCGCTCCGGGACGGGTTGTAACGGGGGCTTCACCCTTGAGAACGACACGCTGCAGATCTTTTGGGAATCCGAATGACGGCTGTCCCATCATGCCTTTAAAGTAACTCACGACAGAATCGGGGAAGGTCAAAGACGCACCCTTCTCAACAATATTGTCTGCCGTCAATTCGTTCTGCACCATGAATATAGCCATATCCCCCACCATCTTTGAGGATGGGGTTACCTTAACTATATCGCCCAGAATACTATTGACCTCTATATATTTTTTCTTGGTCTCGTCAAATCTGTCGCCCAGACCAAAGTTGTCTACTTGAGATTTTAGGTTTGTATACTGACCTCCGGGTATCTCGAGCTTGTATATCTCAGCGGCGGGGGTTCTGATGTCACCCTCAAACTGACTGTAGTATTGCCGCACAGCCGCCCAGTATTCATTGAGCTTCTGCAATTCGGCAAGATCGAATCCCGTCTCACGCTCTGTTCCCTCAAGCGCCGCAACCAGCGATTCCATGGACGGCTGGCTGGTAAGACAACTCATGGAAGAGATAGCGGTATCAACAATATCGACCCCTGCCTCACTCGCCATCATGTATGCGGCTATTTGGTTCCCGCTTGTATCGTGTGTATGCAGATGTATCGGGAGATCTACGCTGTCCTTGAGAGCGGCGACCAGCTTTTTAGCGGCATATGGCCGCAGCAGTCCCGACATATCCTTGATGGTAAGGATATGCGCTCCCCGCTTTTCGAGTTCCTTTGCAAAATCGACATAGTATTTCAGATCATACTTATCCCGATCGCTTTCTAAGACATTACCCGTATAGCAGACCACGGCATTAGCAACCTTGCCGCTCTTTGCCACCTCCTCAATAGCAAGCTCCATATTGGGCAGCCAGTTGAGAGAATCGAATATGCGGAATATGTCTATGCCGCTTGCCGCCGATTCCTTGATAAATTCTTTGATAACATTATCGGGATAGCAGCTGTATCCAACGGCGTTGGCACCTCTGAAGAGCATCTGAAAAGGTATGTTGGGAATCTCTCGGCGTAACTGATCAAGACGTTCCCACGGAGACTCTGTGAGGAATCTGTATGCCGTATCAAAGGTTGCCCCGCCCCACATCTCAAGGGAGAAACAGCCGCCCAGTATGCGGGCCGTTGCAGGAGCGGCCGCCAACATATCCCTGGTACGCAGACGGGTAGCAAGAAGAGATTGCTGAGCATCCCTCATGGTTGTGTCGGTTATTAACAGCTTTTTTTGGTTTAGGACCCATTTGCTGAGCTTTTCGGGACCCTCCCTGTCGAGTATCTGCTTGATTCCATCGGCAATCGCTCCATCGTATTCCGGTATCGGAGCGGCGGCAAAAGACGGCTTACTCTCGCTTGACGGATTTGTCAGGGTGGTCTTTGCGATATATTTCATAACCTTTGTCGCACGGTCTTTGGAATTTGTAAGTTCAAAGAGTTCGGGGGTTTCGTCAATAAATTTGGTGTAGCATTTTCCCGCTATAAAGGTATCGTGGGTCAATATGTTATTGAGGAAGGGTATGTTTGTCTTAACCCCTCTGATACGGATCTCTCCCAGAGTTCTGAGCATCTTGCGGACGGCTCCCTCAAATGTTCTGTCGGTTGTGATGACCTTGGCAAGAAGACTGTCGTAAAAAGGCGTGATGACCGAGCCTGTAAAGGCGTTGCCCGCATCAAACCTCACGCCGAATCCGCCGCTGTCACGATAGGCGGTGATCCTGCCGTTGTCAGGAGCAAAATTGTTGGCGGGATCCTCGGTTGTAACACGGCACTGTATAGAGCATCCGCTCATGGTGACCGATTCTTGCGACGGTATGTTTATAACAGGGTCGGAGAGTTTGTGACCTCGGGCTATGTTTATCTGCGCCTGTACTATGTCGATACCCGTGACCATCTCTGTAACGGTATGTTCAACCTGTATGCGGGGATTCATTTCTATAAAGTAGTGATTACCCTCTTTGTCTACAAGGAACTCAACCGTTCCCGCATTGATATATCCGACAGCCTTTGCTATCTTGACGGCATCAGAATGTATCTGAGCCCGCTTTTGATCGGTCAAGACAAGGGCGGGGGCGATCTCTACCACCTTTTGATAGCGCCGCTGTACGGTACAGTCCCGCTCGAACAGATGCACGATGTTCCCGTGGTTATCGGCAAGTATCTGCACCTCTATGTGTTTGGGTTCAACGAGATATTTTTCCATAAATACATCGGCGCTGCCGAATGCCTTTTCGGCCTCACTCTGCACCATGTGGAAGGCGTTTTCAATCTCCTCGGATTTTTCGATAAGACGCATACCCCGTCCTCCGCCTCCTGCGGCGGCCTTGAGTATAACGGGAAGTCCGAATTTTTCAGCACATTCCTTAGCCTCCTCTACAGAAGAGAGCGGCTCTTTTGTACCCTGAATTATAGGCACTCCCGCCTCTATAGCAACCTTCTTGGCATTGAGTTTGTCACCCATCTTTCCGAGAACATCAGACGGAGGCCCGATAAATATAATCCCCGCATCTTCACAGGCTTTGGCAAAATTCGTGTTTTCCGAAAGAAAACCGTAACCGGGATGGATGGCGTCAACACCATTTTCCTTTGCGATTCGCACAATGTTAGGAATGTCTAAATACGCGCCGAGAGGACTTTGTTTTTCATCGAGTTTGTATGCCTCATCGGCCTTTGAGCGGAAGAGCGTGTACTTGTCTTCCTTAGAATAAACAGCAACGGTAGCAAGGCCCATATCGTGGCAGGCCCTGAATATTCGTATCGCTATTTCGCCTCGGTTGGCGGCAAGAACCTTTTCGATCTTCTTCATTTCCATTGTTCGTTTTCCTCCGTATCAATTATAATTTTGGTAAACCTGAAATAACCTTTAGTTCTATTATAAACTTATATGGGAAAAAAGCAAGTATAATTTATGAAAATTAAACAAATTATAAAAATAAAATTGAATATATCTTGAAAAATGTCAGAAATGGTGATACAATTATCCTACGAGCCCTCTCCGTCACGCCCCGGCGTGACACCTCTCCCAAAGGGAGAGGCAAGAACACTCACAGGGTTTGCGATAACCACGGTACGCACAGGGGTGCGTACCCTACCGCCCTCTCCGTCATGCTAACGCATGACACCTCTCCCAAAGGGAGAGGCAAGGACACCCACGGAATTTGTATAGGACACTCTTGGCTCTCCCTTTGGGAGAGCTGTCGGCGGCAACGC
>WRME01000141.1 GCA_009777275.1 Oscillospiraceae bacterium | reverse complement strand
AACACTATCGCAACTTTGTTGCGAGTGTTTGCCACCCCTCCCCAGAGGGGAATTAGAAATTTTAGTATGCAAGCCCCATTCCCCTCTGGGGAGGGGTGCCGCCGCAGCGGCGGGGTGGTCTGTAGGGACGAACTCTGTTCGTCCGTGGTTACCGCAAGGGTGGATGTTCATATCAACGGGCGGCAGATTGCCGCCCCTACAGTAGAGGATTGTGATGGAAACAAGAATAATACAACCGAATAATCTTCACTATGCCGCCGATATACTGAGATCGGGCGGTGTGGCGGCCATTCCGACCGAGACGGTATACGGTCTTGCGGCAAACGCCTTTGATGCCGATGCCGTTGACAGGATTTTTATAGCAAAGGGACGTCCGCAGGATAATCCGCTCATCGTCCATGTAGATTCTATCGCAATGGCAGAGGGTGTTACCTGCCGCTTTCCCGATGCCGCCCGAATATTGGCAGAAAGATTCTGGCCCGGCCCTCTCTCGATCATACTACCCAAGAATGACCGCATACCGAATAACGTAACGGCGGGTCTCGATACCTTTGCGGTGAGAATGCCCGCTCATACCGTAGCCGCAGAGTTGATCGGGATCTGCGGGTTTCCTTTGGCGGCACCCTCCGCTAATATCTCAGGCAGACCCAGTCCGACGTCGGCGGCCCATGTGCTTGACGATCTAGACGGCAGGATTCCGGTTATCATAGACGGCGGCCATTGCCATGTCGGCATAGAATCGACCGTGGTTACATTCGGTGGCGGCGGTGTTGTTATACTCCGTCCCGGAAGCGTAACCGCCCAAGACATTGCCGATGCCGGAGTAGAGGTAAGGATGGCAGACGGAATCTCAGATAGCAGGGACGAAATCCCGCTGTCACCCGGTCAGAAATACAGACACTACCGACCAAACGCAAAGGTGATACTCATAATCGGCACAGCTGAAGAGTTTGCAGAATACACAAACAGTCATGCCGACAGTCGATCTCATGCTCTAGTTTTTGCGGGAGAGGAGCATTTGCTCAGCATACCCTGCAGATCATTCGGACAGGCAACCGATCCGCTCTCTCAGGCAAATCTGCTATTTGCCCGTCTGCGTGAATTTGACAAGGACGCCGCCGAAAAAATATATGTACGATGCCCCCATGCGGACGGTGTCGGAGCGGCTGTATACAATCGGCTGAGCAAGGCCGCCGATAGCACCGTTATTCTCAGCGAAAAAGAGGTGAGATAGATGACGATAGGACTGACAGGGCCCGGAGGAGCAGGAAAGACTCAAGCCTGTCAGGTGTTTGCAGAACATGGTTATCATATAATCAATGCCGATGAGGTTTCCCGCGAGGTGACCGTTAGCGGGAGCGATTGCCTGAATGAGATTATATCAGAGTTTGGACGGCAGTTTCTTGACGGCCATGGCAATCTTCTCCGCAGGGAGCTGGGTCTGCATATATTCGGCAGCACAGAGAGAGTAGCGGCTCTGAATAGGATCACCCATCCCCATATTATAAACAGGATAAAGGAAAGAATGTCAGCCGCAGACAATGTCGTGATAGACGCTCCTACCCTCTTTGAGAGCGGGGCCGACATACTGTGCGATAAAATAATAAGCATAATAGCCGATAAAGAATTACGCAGTCAGAGGGTGACAAAACGGGATGGAATAGACGATCGGCAGGCAATGGCAAGATTTATGTCACAACATGAGGATGACTACTATATTATGCGTTCTGATATTGTGATATACAACAACCGAGGCAGGGAAGAGTTTAGAGAAGAGCTGATAAAAGAACTGGAAAGCGGTATATTAGGATGAGGGTTAAGATTATATTCTGTTTAGCCATGACCGTGACGGTAATCATAGCGGGAGGTATATTCCTTAACCGCGGGCTTGTCTATATGTACAGGCAGTCATACCCCCGTGATTATGCAGAGTATATCTCACTCTATTCGGAGCAATATAATGTTGAAGAAAACCTTATATACGCCGTTATACATACCGAGAGCGGGTTTAACGGCGATGCCGTTTCATCGGTAGGAGCGCGCGGACTGATGCAGATCATGGAGGTTGCCTTTGACGACATAAATCGCTTGATGAACGACAGACGGGGCACGACATATGACGATATGTATGACCATGAGTTGAATATAGAATACGGAACATTTTTCTTAGCACATCTGCTGAACGAATTTGGCGATACCGATACCGCTATTGCCGCATATCACGCAGGGCAGAGCAGGGTATACGGATGGCTGAACGAGAAAGGCGGCTCGTCTGATGACAAAAGACTGCTGCGAATCCCATCTGATGTTACCCGTCACTATGTATACAAAGTCAATGAGGCTATGAGGATATATAACAAACTATATTAAGGAGTATTATAAAAATGGATAACGCAAAAGAATTAAAAAAGCAATTGTTTATGGAGGTCAAGAACAGCGGCGAGGTTCTAAGTGAGGGCGAGATGAAAAAAGCCTTCGACTATTGCGAGGGTTACAAGGAGTTTTTAGGTCTCTGCAAAACCGAGCGAGCCGCCGCTATGTACGCCATAGGAATGCTCGAAAAGCATGGATACAAGCCCTATGATAAAAATAGACAGCTGGTTCCAGGTGACAAAATCTATGTCAACAACCGAGGGAAAGCGCTGATAGCGGCCGTTATCGGAACAGCCCCTCCCAGCGAGGGTATGAACATCACCGCCGCTCATATAGATTCACCCCGTCTCGACCTCAAACCCAGACCGCTCTATGAGGATAATCAGATAGCGTTGTTTAAGACCCACTATTACGGCGGGATAAAAAAATATCAGTGGACGGCAATACCCCTGTCTTTACAGGGGGGAATCGTGAGAAAAGACGGAACTCAGATAGATGTAAATATCGGCGAATCGGTCGATGACCCCGTCTTTACCGTGACCGACCTGCTGCCACATCTTGCCGATGAGCAGAACAAGCGTGAACTCAAAAACGGAATCAAGGGTGAGGAACTCAATATACTAACAGGATCGTTACCCTATCCCGACAAGAAAGAGGGGGAGAAGGTAAAGCTCAATGTAATGAATCTCCTCCATGAAAAATACGGCATAACCGAACATGATTTTACAACGGCCGAGCTTGAGGCCGTGCCCGCTATAAAGGTCAGCGATGTCGGTATCGATCGCAGTATGGTAGGCGGATACGGGCAGGACGACAGGGTTTGTTCCTATGCCGCTCTAACCGCCCTTTGCCAGACCAACCGACCGATCAAGACCTGCGTTATGGTTCTTGCAGACAAAGAAGAGATCGGCAGCGACGGAAACACCGGACTGCGTTCCGATTTTATGCGGTCATTCTTGGCCGATATAGCCGAAAGTTTCGGCGTAAATCCAAGCGATGCCATTGCGGCATCAAAATGCCTTTCGGCCGATGTAAATGCGGCCTTTGACCCCACATTCAGCGATGTGTTTGAAAAAAACAACACCGCCTATTTGGGCAGGGGTGTTGTTGTAACAAAATATACAGGATCGAGAGGAAAGTCGGGCAGCTCGGATGCTTCTGCGGAATACGCCGCATATGTCCGCAAAATCTTTGACGACAACGATATACTCTGGCAGACAGGAGAACTCGGCAAGGTTGATATGGGCGGCGGCGGAACGGTAGCGGCATATATCGCCAATCTCGGCATGGATGTAATCGACGTCGGAGTTCCCGTGCTGTCGATGCACTCACCCTTTGAGGTAACCTCAAAACCGGATATATATATGACCCACCTCGCCCTTGCGGCGTTTTACTGCGTATTCACATAGGGCGGTACGCACAGGGGTGCGTACCCTACAATCTGTAATAACCACGGGCGGCAGATTGCCGCCCCTACAGACCACCCCGCCGCTGCGGCGGCACCCCTCCCCAGAGGGGAATTGGGGCTTGCGAACTATAATTTCCAATTC
>WRME01000140.1 GCA_009777275.1 Oscillospiraceae bacterium | reverse complement strand
AAGAGGGCAGGGGCTTGCATACTATAATTTCCAATTCCCCTCTGGGGAGGGGTGGCAAACACTCGCAACAAAGTTGCGATAGTGTTTGACGGGGTGGTCTGCCCCGAAACGCCCTCTCGGTCGGTACGGATGACAGGGACGGTACGCACTCCGTGCATACCGTCCTATAATTTCAAGCCCCTGCCCTCTTTCGTAAAGAGGGTGCCGCCGCAGCGGCGGGTGTTTTTCCCGTGGTTATCACAGAATTTGTATAGGACACCTCTTGGCTCTCCCTTTGGGAGAGCTGTCGGCGGCAACGCCGACTGAGAGGGCTTTTCGGGGTGGTCTTGCAAAAACACCCGCCAGCGGCGGGTGTTTTTCTGCATTCTTACCCCAACACAAGTTCGCTTATTTTCACAAAGTCGATCAGCGATGTTGATACTACCTTGTTTTGCGATACCGTGAAGAGGACATCGTCTACATAGCATCCTCGCAGGACAGGGTCGTACATATAGGCGTTACCGACAGAATGTTCGACAAATGCTCTTTTGTAGAGCTGATTGTTTTCGTCCACTCCGAATATTGCGAAGACCGAATAGTTGTTGTGCATTACGGTCGGATAGACATAGACCACGCCGCCGTCAACCTGCTGTTCCATCGTTGCTTCTTGGGTTACGGTGCCTTGGTAATTGACCGGGAATGCTATGATGTCCTTTTCTTTGGAGAACATGAATGATTTGTGGTTGTAGAGCGCATCCGAGTAGGCACCGTCTTCGGTAAATACATACTTGCTCACTTCGATTGGATTCTCTTCATCGGATACATCGAAGAGGGATACCTTCATGCCCTGTGTGCGGCCGTTCCAATCGGCTTCCTGACCTAATCCTATTACGAGATTTTCAGAGTATACATGGAGATAGTTCGAGAATCCCGGTATCTTCAGCTCGCCCAAAACCTTGGGAGCGGTAGGGTCGCTGAGGTCTATTACAAAGAACGGGTCAACCTGACGGAATGTCACCATATACATTCTATCTCCTGCATACCGCACAGAATATATGCTTTCATCGGGAGCGATGTCGTCCAGCAATCCCACGAGTTTTAGCTCATCATCAAAGATGTATACACCGTTGATCTCCTGCCATGATTCACTATCCATTCTTGTGGTTGCTATTCTAAAGTAACCGTTGTGTTCGTCCATCGAGAATTGGTTAAGCACACGTCCGGGAGCCGCTGTTCTGGATTTTACGCTCACCTGCCCGTTGTCAATGCCGAATTTTAATATCTCAAGATCCAGGCCGCCTCCGCTAAATCTAAAGGAATCTATATCCACATCTGCTACAGGCGTTGGCATTTCGATTCCCCGCAGTAGTTCAGCGTTGAATCCGAAACTCTGGATGGCTATATAGATATTGTCCTTAGACACATAGACGGTACCCGCAGAGCCTATGGTAGATTTTGTAGATGCCTTCTTGCCGCCGTCTGTGAGATCGATTCCCGAAACAACGGTGAAGTTTGTAACGGCAGGATTGGATGGGATCATAATGTCACGCGCGCTCATCATGCGGTATGCTCCCCCTGCGGCACTGTCGCATATATACGGCACTACCTGCTCGGCTGTCGGGGCATGACTGCTTGTGTTTACCATCTTGCTGGTTATAAGATACATATGGTTTTCTATAAATCTCGATGTTACATAACTGCCCTCCTGCACAAACTCTCTGTCAAGAACGGGTGCGGATCTGTCGGTAATGTCGTAGACCGTTACGGCGGTAAAGGACATCTGTTTGTAGTATGAGTAGCCGTATGGATCGGTATAATTATTGTTGGGGTCGTCCCTCTCGATTCTGCTGAGAAGTATCACCCTGTCTCCCCATACATACATTTCTTCAATATGGTTTGACAGATCAAGATCTCTGAGAGGCAGTTGTATCGTGCTTGTCAGTTTCATGTTTTCGGGATCTTTGATCGATATTATCTTTACAACGGGGGCAAGATCGAGAGATTTGTATTCGTTGTTGTCTCCGGTTCCTCTGTTCAGCAGGGCATAGATATAGTCACCGTCGGTCTTGACTATGTCTGCCTCACCGACGCCCTCTACCTGCTCGTTGGTGTCTGATATTTCCCTCTCTCTATCCGAGACGGAGGCAGCTTGATCGGAGCTGTCATGGGAGATATGTTTTTCTCCGCCGATGCCGGCTAATTCAAAGCCGTCGTTAGAGCTGTCCTCTTCGTAATCCAAATCATCTGCACCTTCGTTAAATCCTATAAGATATTCCCACTCATCTTCACCTTGCCTCGAAACAATTTCAGCGTCATCAGATATTGGGGGTCGTGGTCTGCCATATCTTATTGTTGTACTTGTACTTGTTTGATCATCATCGTCCCAAGTATCGTATTCAACGCCTCTCATCCCTCCGCCATAATCATCAGACTGATCCGATGAAAATGCGAATGAGTTAAAGAAATTGCTTATCTGATCGCCAACCCCTGCAAAGAATCCTTTAGCGGCGGTCGGTGAACCTGCTTCATATGCGTAGGAATACCCTCGATAGAGATGCGTGTTTATCCTGCCTATAACATGGGTGACCTCGTCGTAATTTCTTGCGCCAAAGTCGGTTATGCTGGTGTTGCTGTAACTGCGATCGAGATTCATGTTCCTTATCTGCTGAAAGACATAACCGTTGGCGTTGGTAAGAATGGTAAAGATCAGGCAGAAAGAAACGGCAAGAGAGGTCAGCTTTTTGTAATCAAAATTCCTGCTTTTTATCTTGACTATCTTATCCATTTCTCTGTCGTTGACATACTCCGAGAGCATCTTTGCGTTTTCGACCGTCTTGCTTATAACATCCTTCTTGTTATGGGGGGTTATGCTCTTTATCTCGGATCGCAACATCTGTGCGATTCTGTTTTCGTTCTCTTTATTATTAATCTTCATCAAAATCATTCCTTTCGATAATTGCAGCAAGTTTTTTTATAGCCTTGCTGTACCTCCACTTGACCGTGCCTACAGGCATGGACATAATGTCGGATATTTCGCTGTGTGTCATTCCCGAAACGGCGTGCAGCATAACGATCTGACGATCCCTAACGTCTATGATGGCTAATGCGTTATGTAGCACGATTGTATCGAGTATGCCGCTTTCGTGGGATTTCCCCATGTTGCCGATACCGTTGTAAAACAAAATCTCGCTGTTATACTTTCCTGAGGATTTTACTATATTCAGAGAAAGATTGCGGGTTATCCTGAATATCCATGCCCTGCCCTTGCCCTCTGCTTTGTAGGTATTCGCATTAAGTTTCAGCTTGATAAATGTAGCCTGAGCAACATCTTCGGCCAGGTGTCTGTCCTTTACGATAGACAGAGCATAGGCGAATATATCGCCGTACAGATTGTCGTACAGTTCTTCAAGAGCATTGTGAGCGTTACGATCGTTTTTTACAAGCGCAAGTATAAGATAATCATAGTTTTTCATGTATTTCGGCGCCTCCCGGATGTAATTTATTGTCGGTTCACAAACCATTGTTCTTACCATTACCTCAATCACTTCCTCTCTCCTGTTTTATAGCGCTATCTACTATATTAACAATCGAGAGGGCAAAATGGTTGGGGTAAAAAATATTTTTTTCAAATTTATTTAATTATATCACAAAAAGAGGAACATTTAACGATTTTTGTTAATAAAATAGAATATATCTATATATTCACGGTCACCACATTTACTTTTGGATCTCTTTCATGCCCTCTCCGTCATGCTAACGCATGACACCTCTCCCAAAGGGAGAGGCAAGGAGACGGCAATTGACAGTTGACAATGTACAATTGACAATTATAGGACGGTACGCACGGGGGTGCGTACCCTACAGACCACCCCGCCGCTGCGGCGGCACCCCCCCCCACAGGGGGATGGGGCCTGCGACCATAATTTTCCATTTCCCTCCGGGGGGG
>WRME01000139.1 GCA_009777275.1 Oscillospiraceae bacterium | reverse complement strand
CCTCCCCAGAGGGGAATTGGAAATTATAGTATGCAAGCCCCTATTCCCCTCTGGGGAGGGGTGCCGCCGCAGCGGCGGGGTGGTCTTCTCTTGGTGTCACGCCGTGGCGTGACGGAGAGGGCGTAATTGTCAATTGTTATGAATATTCTCCCCCAATTCTCCCAAAGCTATATACATATGTATTATTGGAGGTAAGGATTATATTGTCAAGAAAAATGATGACTATGGACGGGAACACGGCTGCGGCTCATGTTTCCTATCCCTTTACGGAGGTTGCGGCCATCTATCCCATCACGCCGTCGTCGGTGATGGCGGAGATGACCGACATATGGGCAAGCGATGGCAGGAGCAATCTGTTCGGAGAGCCTGTAAAGGTGGCTGAAATGCAGTCGGAGGCGGGAGCGGCGGGAGCTGTCCACGGTTCTCTTGCGGCAGGAGCGTTGACGACGACATATACAGCATCTCAGGGGTTACTGCTGATGATTCCGAATATGTTTAAGATAGCGGGCGAGCTGCTGCCCTGCGTCATAAATGTTTCGGCGAGGGCTGTTGCAAGCCATGCCCTTTCTATTTTCGGCGATCACAGCGATATATATTCCTGCCGCAACACGGGGTTCGCCTTTTTAGCAAGCGGAAATGTGCAGGAGGTCATGGATCTCGGAGCGGTGGCGCATCTTGCCTCATTGGCGGGACGGGTGCCGTTCTGTCATTTTTTTGACGGATTCAGAACATCCCATGAGGTGCAGAAGATAGCGGTCTGGGATAATCAGTCTCTTGCCGATATGACCGATTTTGACGATATAGCCTCATTCAGGAACAACGCCCTCAACCCCAACCGTCCCGTACTCAGGGGAAGCGCTCAAAACCCCGATATATTTTTTCAAGGCAGAGAGGCCTGCAACCGATACTACAACGCCCTTCCGGAGATAGTGCAGGAAAAGATGGACAGGGTCAACAAATCGGCAGGAACGGACTATAAACTCTTTAACTACTACGGGGCGGCTGATGCCGAGCATATTATAATAGCGATGGGGTCTGTTTGTGATACGATCGAAGAGACTGTAGACTATATCAACGCAAAAGGCGGCAGGGTGGGTCTGGTCAAGGTGAGGTTGTACAGACCTTTTAGTGCTAAGCATTTAATAGCCGCTATTCCCGACAGCGTGAAAAAAATATCGATACTCGACAGAACAAAGGAGCCGGGAGCGGTGGGAGAGCCGCTCTATATAGATGTAATAGCGGCTCTAAAGAGGTCACGGTTTGAGAGCATACCCGTGTTCGGAGGACGGTATGGGCTTGGCTCGAAGGATACTACACCCGAGCAGATATATGCCGTCTACAACAATGCCGATAAACGAGAGTTTACCATAGGCATTACCGATGATGTCACTAACCTGTCACTAACGGCCGATACGGCTATAGATACATCCCCTGCGGGTAACACAAGCTGCAAATTCTGGGGACTTGGAGCCGACGGTACGGTAGGAGCCAACAAAAACTCTATAAAAATCATAGGTGACCATACCGATATGTATGTGCAGGCGTATTTTTCATACGACTCCAAGAAATCAGGCGGGGTTACCATTTCTCATCTGAGATTCGGCAAACAGCCTATAAAATCCGCATATTATATCAGCAAAGCGGACTTTGCCGCCTGTCACAATCCGTCTTATATTGACAAATTCGACATGATCTCCGATATTAAAGACGGCGGGACATTTCTGCTATGCTGTGAGTGGAACGCAGATCAAATAGGCAAGCACATTCCCGATTCCATGAAAAAAAAGATAGCCGAGAAGAATATAAAGTTTTATGTGATCAACGGTGTTGGGATTGCTCGAGAACTGGGTCTTGGAGGACGGGTCAACACCATACTGCAATCGGCGTTTTTCAAGCTTGCCGACATTATCCCGATAGACGAGGCCGTGAGATATATGAAGGAAGCCGCTCGTCAGTCATATAAATCTAAGGGCGATGAGATAGTCAGGATGAATCATAACGGGATAGACAGAGGGCTTACGGGAATAGAGCAGGTTACAGTCCCTGAGCAGTGGAAGAATCTGAGCGGAGATATATCACAGAAAAAAGCCGAGGGAGAATCCAAAGAACTTGTCGATTATGTCAATGATATAGTCTACCCCGTTGCGGCACAAAAGGGCGACAGTCTGCCTGTGTCGGTCTTCAAAAACAGGGCGGACGGCAGACTGCCGCAGGGTACGGCGGCATACGAAAAGCGGGGAATAGCCGTAAATATACCAAGATGGATTCCCGATAAGTGTATACAATGCAATCTCTGCGTATATGTCTGCCCTCATGCCGTTATACGGCCGGGGGTTATGACCGATGATCAGCTGTCATTAGCACCGCAGGGTACAAAGGCCATAGAGATGATCGGTATGCCGGGGTATAAATATGCTATAACCCTGTCGGCTCTTGATTGCACGGGGTGCGGAGCCTGTATTCGGGAATGTCCGGGCAAAAAGCAGCAAAAGGCTCTGGAGTATGATCGGCTTGACGACCAGCTGCACGAACAGAACATCTTTGCCTATATAACAACACTTCCCGAAAAGGCTGAGGTTTTCGACAAATTTAAGACGACTACCGTCAAGGGGAGTTCCTTTAAACAACCCTTGCTGGAGTTCTCAGGAGCCTGTATAGGATGCGGAGAAACCCCCTATGCCAATCTGATAACCCGTCTTTTCGGCGACAGAATGTATATCGCCAACGCTACCGGATGCTCCTCTATCTGGGGCGGTTCGGCTCCCTCAACGCCATATACCGTCAACAGCAAGGGTCAGGGCCCTGCATGGGCAAATTCGCTCTTTGAGGACAATGCCGAATATGGATACGGGATGCTATTGGGTCAGCAGGCTATAAGAAACCGTGCCGCCCAAAAGATAGAAAAATTAGCGGCAGGAGCAGGAGACGAGAATATAAAACAGGCCTGTATAGATTATCTTGCCTGCAAGGATGACGGCCGGACTAACAAAAACGCAGCAGAATCTCTGGTGGACGTTCTTGAATCCGCGCGAGGATGCGGGTGCGAACATTCGGGTAAAACCTGTGACTGTATAGGCGAGATATTAAGATACAAGGACTATCTGTCGAAAAAGTCTGTATGGGCGATTGGCGGAGACGGATGGGCATACGACATCGGATTCGGCGGTCTTGACCATGTTATAGCCATGGGCGAGGATATAAACCTGCTTGTGTTTGACACCGAGATCTATTCCAACACGGGCGGCCAAGCATCCAAGGCTACACCCACGGGAGCGGTGGCGCAGTTTGCCGCTGCGGGCATGAGTGTAAAGAAAAAAGACCTTGCACGGATAGCCATGACCTATGGTTATGTATATGTTGCTCAGGTAGCGCAGGGCGCCGACTATAATCAGTGCATAAAAGCATTTGCAGAGGCCGAAAGCTACAGGGGTCCCTCTATAATAATAGCCTATTCACCCTGCATACAGCATGGGATCAGAGGCGGTATGGCATTGGCTCAGGAGGAACAGCGCCGCGCCGTTAAGGCAGGATATTGGCACAACTTCAGGTACGATCCCCGTCTCAAACAGCAGGGTATGAATCCCTTTACGCTCGACTCAAAAGAGCCGTCCGAAAGCTATGAGGAGTTTGTCGGGAGCGAGGTTCGCTACACCGCACTAATGAGAAAGAATCCCGAACGAGCAAAAGAACTTTGGCGGCAGGCGGCAGTCCAAGCAGCAGAAAAATATCGGGAGCTGAAAAAACTGGCGGATTGAATGAAAAAAGCGGTCACCGCATTTACTTTTGTGTTCTTTTTGCAACCACGAAAAGCACGAAAAGACACGAAAAATATTTTAAGGACGGTTTGCAATGTTTATCAAGGACGGTACGCATGGGAGTTTATGATGGGCGGTATGCACGGGGGTGCATACCCTACTATAATTTCAAGCCCCTGCCCTCTTTCGTAAAGAGGGTGCCGCCGCAGCGGCGGGGGTTTTTTCCGTGGGGGCGGCCCTTTGTCTGCC
>WRME01000138.1 GCA_009777275.1 Oscillospiraceae bacterium | reverse complement strand
GACAACCCCCCCCTCACGCGTGGTCGCCGCCAACAGCTCCCCAAAGGGGAGAGCCAAGAGTGTCCTATACAAACCCTGTGTGTCACCTTGCCTCTCCCTTTGGGAGAGGTGTCATGCCGGAGCATGACCGAGAGGGCGTGTAGGGATGACCGCCCTCGGTCATCCGTGGTTATCACAGCGGCGGGGTGGTCTGTAGGGGCGGCAATCTGCCGCCCGTGGTTATTGCGGCGGGTGTTTTTCCCCGTGGCGTGACGTAGAGGGCGTGACCGAGAGGCAGAAAAAACATACCCACCCGTTCTCCTGCATAAAATTCCTTATAGGGAGTGTGTGCCGGTGAAAAAAGGTGTTATTATATCCGCTTGTGCCGCTGCTGTCGTTATAACGGCGGCGATAATACTGATTCCGATGGTTGCGGAGAGGATGAAGCCTGAAATAAATTTCGAGCTTATAATAGACAGCGAATTTAAGGCAACCGCCGATATAAGCTATGGCGATGAGGTCTTTACCGCAGAAATAGACAAGAGAGGGTTAAAATCATACAGCATTGAAATAACCGCACCCTCTAATCTGCAGGGACTGAGGTTTGACACAGACAACGGTCATTCAAAGATCTCCTACAAAGACATAGAGATAACCCTGTCGGGCAATCATGCCATGAGCGGCGCATTTATGCCGATAATAGCCAACGTGCTGGACAGCGCCTCTACAGGGGTGGATCTGCAATATTCCCGCAGCGGGGATGAGATTGTAATAGAGGGTCAGAGCCAATCGGGTGTGTATGTGTTTAGGGTAGATTCGTCGGATCTTAGTATAAAATCTCTGTCGGTACCGTCAGCCGAGCTGAGGTGTGTGTTTTCGTAGGCCATACTCACTAATATCCTTATACTCAGGCAGGGATAGAGCGAACAATGTCGTTGCGGCCTGTTCGGCGGCGGCGTGGAGCGGGAATTGCCGTGATATTTCCGCAAAGGAGTGTAGTATGGGCAGGGTGTTTGTTTTAGCGGCGAGAAGCTGCTGTCCGTGTTTATTAAAGCCGAGAACCCTGATATAGGGCGGCGGATTTGTAACGGCCGATACCGAGCCGCCGATCATAAGATTTATGAGAATACGTCTTAGCCTGGACATTGTGTAGCGTTTCGACTTTGCCGCCGACAAGAATTGCCCGGAAGATTCGGCCGATGCGGCGGCTCTTAGCAGGCGGTTCTCAAGACCCTCTGTAACATCGGGCAATCGGGCAAAGTCGGATAAAGACGCCGTCTTTATTCGGTAGAGTACCGCCCTTTCGGCATTGGCCATGTCGGCAGGAGCGGACAGAGATTCAAGCTCTTTTGAGAAGACGGCCATTGCCGCCTCCGGTATATATTCCTGCGGCAGTGACTGCCTATCATGCAGAATACGGCGAATGTATCCGGCGCTGACTATGTCTGTCCCGCCGATCTCCATGCTGTCATGGGCTGAACCTTTACGGCGGACGGCAACAGGAACAAGCGGAGATCTTTGCCGCATGATGGCCTTGATGTATTCTACCGCCAGGGTATCGTTGGGCAGTCGGCAGTCGGCCACCGATGACTGCCCGCCTATTTTTTTTACCGCCAGTTCCCTTGCCTTGGGGTAGGACAAACCCTGCTTTAAAAACCCTCTCATTATCTCCGAGCCGTCAATATCCATACATATCTCTGCCGTCTTGGTCAATGCCGCTATGTCGCCCGATTCACTGCCGAATCCGATATGATCGACATTACCCAGCCCCGAAAGAAGAGCAACCCCCGCAGAGGCAAACCGCTCGGCGCTTGAGGCGGCAAAGACAGCGGGAATCTCTATAACAAGATCGACACCGCAGGCAATGGCGGCCTCTGTCCGAGCCTGTTTAGAGAATATGGCAGGCTCACCCCGCTGGACGACATTGGAGCTGAGCGCCGCCGCTATATGGGTAAAGCCGCACGCTCTCAGCCTTTGTATATGATACAGATGCCCGTTGTGAAACGGGTTGTATTCGGCGATTATCCCGCAGACCTTGATAATAACAACACATCCTTTGCTCTATCATGCGGAACCCCTGCTATCTTGTGCCGCAGAGCCTTCTCAGCATAGGAGTATACCACAACATTGCACAGTCCAGACTTTTTTTGGAAGAGATTTTGTTTTATCACTATCTTGGAGACACGGCTCTCGGGTATGGCGGCCGTTACAAAGACCGATCCCTTGAGATAGTAGAGGGTCAATATGTCATCACAGGCTCCAAGCCCCGTGTGTTTATAGGCTAAGATGTTTACGACAAGTTTCCAGAGATTCCAGACAAGCAGCATGAGCAGGATAAAGACGGCAATGTCGTCATAGGGGAAGGAGATAACCGCCGTTGTAACCAGCATCGCTGTATTAATCGCAGTGTATATTACAGACGGTATAACGAATCTCTTGCAGGATCCTGCAGATACCGTTTTCTTGCAGCTCTTTATTTCGGGGAGAATCACGCTTGATATATTTCGGGCTTTGGTCTTGTTCTCAAAAGGGATGAGCAGGGAGAGTTCGTTTTTATAGGCGCCGTATTTAGCGCAGTGGATAAAAACGGCGGTAAGACGCATCAGCTTGGTGAGGAGGGTTTGACGAAAGAAGACGGCATTTATTCTACAGACCGAGAGTGAGTATTTATAGCTCCTGATAAAGGAGAGGTTGATAACGATCTTGTCACCGTGTCTTGATACATTAAATTTGCGGTAACGCAGGAAGAGTATAAGAAAGGATATAAGCCATCCCGCCAAAAGAGCATAGGCGACCACCGCCATAGTAGGGGGAAACCCAAAGGCTATCATATGCGCCGTGCGGGTAAGAAAACCTATCGTTTGGCTCTCCCACTCACTTCCGAGAATCTTGCCGCTCTGGGAAAAGAGGGTATAGCCGAAGAGCAGACCCGCAAAGCTGTCCGAGTTGAAAAAAGCCAACGCCGCCAAAGGAAACCTCTTGGGATTATACGCCTCATACTCCTGCTGAGTTATATCGCAGTCGTCTGTTTCTTTGGTTTTATCCTCTCCGGCTATGCTCTCATAGATATTATGGGCATCACGGCTCTTGAGAGTGAGGACAAGCCCCCGCTTTCTGCCGATGGCGGCATCGGCGTCTATTCTGATATATGACACTCCCAGCAGTCTTAGAAAAAAGGAGCGGCTTGCCATAACCGATGATATTTTGCTCAGATCAAGAGAGGTGTATTTAACATTCAGGATCCCGCCCTCGATTATCAGCCTGTCCTCTTCTGCCCAAATACAATAGAAATACCACCTTGCAAACCCCAGCATAAAGATAAGAGCCAGAATCAGAAGATCGAACCATGCTCCCCGCAACCAGATATACAAACCCTGCCACGAAAAGACAACCCCTCGTATTAACGGCAGCAGTAATAACAGATAGTATTTATAATTACTCTTTATTATGGTTACGGGATGCTGTCTTATCATACTGCCCCTCCCGTAAGTGAATCCTTGAGATGCTCAGCCGTCTCCGGCTCAAGATAGGGAATCCGCAGTTTTGTCCCGGGGGTATAGAGGGTCAGTGATGCCGTCTTGAGCAGCGAAGCCAGGGGAGACATGGCAAGCTCTGCCAACAGTATTTTATCCGAACGAATGGTCTTTACACTCTGCACAAACAGTCCGCTTTTATACGAAATTGTTTCATGTGTAACAAAATACGCCCGCCTTTTGTGCAAAAGCGGGAGAAGAGCAAATGTAACGGCGGCAAACAACAATACCAAAGGTATAGATAGCAACAGCCAATACTGCGTGTATTGCGGCAGAATGACCATATACAGAAACAAGACCGCACCAAACACAGCCGATGATACTATCTGCCGAATCAGCAGACCTCTCTTAGGCAGGGAGGAGTATTGTTGATCTGGGGGTTTTTGATTCATGTTTTTTTACTCTCCTGTAGCAGACCACCCCGCCGCTGCGGCGGCACCGGGAGCAGACCACCCCGCCGCTGCGGCGGCACCCCTCCCCAGAGGGGGATAGGGGCTTGCATACTATAAATTCCCAATCCCCTCTGGGGGGGGGGGGGGAA
>WRME01000137.1 GCA_009777275.1 Oscillospiraceae bacterium | reverse complement strand
GCAACAAAGTTGCGATAGTGTTTCACGGGGTGGTCTGCTGCGAAACGCCCCGCTGTGGCGGTGTGGGCTGTAGGGATGACCGCCCTCGGTCATCCGTGGTTATTGCTGCGACGGGTTTTTTTTGTAAAAATTTATAAATCAGCAAATAAAACAATTGACGAATTTTCTTATATAGTATATACTTAACAGTGTAAGAGGTGAGTTTATCTTGAATAGTGTTGCGATGAGAGTAATACAGCTTGTGACGTCCTTGTTTATCCTGTGTAATGTGGGGTATAAGGCTTATATGTTTTTTTATAATCCGTATGAGTATGAAACCGTTTCGGCCAAGATCATCGACAATTCCTTTGAGTGTGAGGGGATCGCTTTTATGGATCAGACGGTCATAGATGAGGAGCGTCAGGGTGTTGTGACATTCAGCTATGCCAACGGGAGCAAGGTTGCCCGTAACTCTGTTGTAGCGCTGGTTTATTCCGACACCACCGATGTTGCAAGGGTAGAGGAAACGGCCGAAATAGATGCCGCTATAAAACTGCTGGAAGATTGCCAGGACAGAGGGGTTATCGAGGCTACCGATCTTGAGGCATTGACAAGACAGTCGAAGGAGCTGCAATTGCAATTGATAGAAAATCTTGATAACAACAGGATTCCCGATGCGGCAGCTCTAAAGAATGATATAAACAAGGTTCTCAACAAACGCAGGATCGTGGTGGGACAGGACAGCGACTTCAGCGGGGCGATTGCGGAACTTACCGCCAAAAGAAACTCGGCCCACCATCAGATACAGCCGCCAAAGGCGCTGAGAACATCTGTGTCGGGGCATTTTGTGAATTATACAGACGGATATGAGGGTATTATAAAAAGCAAGGATGCGGCAAGCATATCTAAAAACGAACTGTCCGATATGATCGAGACGATAAATCCCGCAAGAAACGAAAATCTCATAGGCAGGATGATTACCTCTGTCGATTGGAGTTTTGCCGCACTTGTTCCCAACACACACGCACTGGGATTACGCGCGGGAATAAGCGAGGTATCGCTGAACTTTTGGAACCTGCCGGACGAATACATAAAGGCTAAGGTAACACGGATAGAGTATGACCATATCGGCGATTCCAGCCTTGTGGTCTTCAGCACGGATATGATGTCGGGCAGGATAGCATCTCTGCGTAAGGAAAAGGTGGAGGTAATACTCGGCAGAAGATCCGGTATCAGCATTCCTCGGTCGGCATACCGAATAGAGAACGGACAGCCGGGGGTTTATATAATATACGGCAACAGGATTTATTTCAGAAAGGTCGATGTCATCTTCGAGAACGAGGAGGTCGTTGTCAGCAAAATAAACAACGAAACTCAGACAGACAGAGACACCTATGTCCAGCAATACGATCATGTCGTTATACGAGGAACCGATTTATCAGACGGAAAACGGATAAAATAAAACAAGGGAGAACGAGATATGAATGATACGATTTTATTACCAAAAAGCGATATTGTATTCAAACTTCTTTTTGGGGATGAGCGTAGTATAGAATTGCTTACAGATTTTCTAAAGGCTGTGCTGCGGATTCCTGCAGACGAATACGATGAGGTTATAATCACAGACCCGCATCTTTTGAGAGAATATAAAAGCGACAAGCTTGGTATACTTGATGTAAAAATCAAAACGAAATCAAAAAAAATAATAGACATTGAGATTCAGGTAAAGCCAATGCCTGCACTTAGAGAACGTGTGGTATTCAGTCTTGCTAAAATGATTACAGGACAAATAGGTTCAGGAGACGGATATACTAAAATAAAACAAGCTATTAGTATTTTTATAACAGATTTTATTCTTATCCCGGAAAATGATAACTATCACAATAAATACACATTATACGACCCCGCAACTGGTTCAGAATTTACAGACGTTTTAGAGGTGAACACACTCGAACTGTCAAAACTTCCTATTGATGATGACGGTTCAGAGCTTTGGAATTGGATGAAGTTTTTAGCGTCAAACCAAAAGGAGGAATTGGATATGATTGCACAAAAAAGTCCGCAGGTAAAAAAGGCCGTTGTGAGATTAATGGAATTGTCAAGCGATGAAAGAACAAGAATGCTCTACGAAAGCCGACAAATGATGGAATGGGACAATATGTTAATGAAAAAAACAGCAAGAGAAGAGGGCTTGGCCGAGGGATTGGCCGAGGGATTGGCCAAAGGTATTGCAACGGGGAAAGAACAAGGACTGATAGAAGCCAAAAATAAACGAAACTTTGAAATCATAAATAATGCTGTAAAAATGAATATGCCAACTGAGGTTATTGAACAATTAACAGGATTAACGGCTGAAGAGATAAATTCTTTGTCCGATAATAAATAACAAACAGGAGAATGCCGCATACATGAAGTTGGGTATAGAAAACACCAGGGCGGAGTATTCGGTGGATGCCGTTGTGGAGGAATACTCCGATTCTGTGGAAAATGTGGGTTTGTGGCTGTCGGAACGGATGATTTTTGCCGAGTATCTTGACCGACAGGACAGGATCCTTGACATAGGCTGCGGGGCAGGCAGGGTTTCATTCGGTCTGCATAGGATGGGATTCCATCACATTAGCGGACTGGATTTGTCCGAGCCTATGATTGAGGCGGCTGTCAAATTCTCACAGACATATGGCGCTGACATTCCTTTTGTTACGGGCAGCGCCTGCCGGCTACCCTTTGACCGTGATTCATTCGATGCCGCCATCTTTGCCTTTAACGGGATTATGACTATATCGGATAAACACGCCCGTCAAAAGGCTTTTGACGAAATCAGCCGAGTGTTGAGACAGGGAGGCAAATTTATATTCACAACCCACTATATGGACGACCCTCGTTTTACGCAGTATTGGAAAGACGAGCGAGACAAGTGGGACAACAACGAGCAGGACAAGAGACTGGTTGAATACGGCGATGTTATTTTTGTAAGCGATGAAAAATACGGAGACGCCATCAGTTTTGTGCATATTCCTGAAAATGGCGAGGTTGAGGATTATCTTGGCAACAGCGGGTTTGATTTGGTGTTCAGCAAACCCCGCAGCGAGATATGTGCGGAAGAATCGGCAGTTCTGAGCTTTGCGGGAGATTGCAAATTCTGGGTCTGCATCAAAAGAGGTAGTGTATGATAAATCTTGATAACTATATCATTCAGGGCGATCCTGGTCAAAAAGAGTGCGGGTATGTTTGGCAGACCGCTATAGGACTGCAGAAAACAGACGGTCTTTCTACGTCAGAGTATCTTGTAGAAACGGCCAACAAAAACATCAACGGAGAGATCACGCTATATCAAGCAAACGAGATTATAGAGGACTATTACAGACAGCATCCCTCTAAAGAAGACGACAAAAGCAGGACAGAAGAGGCGGACAAGGTATCGGCCCGTATAGCTGTGGTCTTAGCCGAAAAGGGATTCACCCTCTCCCCTGCTGAGTATATCTCTATCCATCGGCGGTTGTTTGAGGGAGTATATCCTTTTGCGGGAAAAATCCGCGACTATAATATAACCAAGAATGAGTGGGTTTTGGGCGGCAAGACTGTATATTACGCCAGCGCGGGAAGCATTAGGGACACACTCGATTACGATTTTGGCCGTGAAAAAGATTTCAGCTACAAGGGATTGACCGTCAAGCAAACGGCCGAACATATGGCGGAGTTTATATCGGGGCTTTGGCAGATCCATGCCTTCGGAGAAGGCAACACCCGTACTACGGCGGTGTTTGCCATCAGATACCTGCGTACATTCGGGCTGGATGTTGATAACGACATCTTTGCGGCAAACGCATGGTATTTCCGCAATGCGCTTGTCAGAGCTAACTTTAACGACATAAAATCCGGCATATACGCAACACGGGAGTATCTTGACCGATTTTTCGCCAACCTGATTCTCGGCGAAACAAATACGCTGAGTAATAGGGAATTGCATACTATAATTTCCAATTCCCCTCTGGGGAGGGGTGGCAAACACTCGCAACAAAGTTGCGATAGTGTTTGACGGGGTGGTCTGCCCCGAAACGCCCTCTTAGTCATGCCCTCTCCCGCCTGCCAAGGCATGACACCTCTCCCCAAAGGA
>WRME01000136.1 GCA_009777275.1 Oscillospiraceae bacterium | reverse complement strand
CCTATACAAATTCTGTGGGTGTATCTCCTTGCCTCTCCCTTTGGGAGAGGTGTCATGCGTTAGCATGACGGAGAGGGCGGGCGGTAGGGTACGCACGGGTAACCCTACGACGTTTTTTTCATAGACTTGTTTCGGATTATCTGAGGTTTTCCTTTTTTATTTATAGCATCTGAATCGATGACGACCTTCATTACATCCTTTTCGGAGGGGATGTTGAACATTATCTCTTCGAGGGTGTTTTCCATTATCGCTCTGAGACCTCTTGCCCCTGTTTTGCGTTCGATAGCAAGACGGGCTATTTCGGTCAAACTCTCGGGGGTGAACTCGAGCGAAACCCCGTCCATTTCAAACAGCCTTTTGTACTGCTTGATGATAGAGTTTTTTGGTTCGCCCAAAATCCTTATCAAGGCGGCCTCGTCCAGATTTTCAAGAGCGGTAAGGACAGGCAGTCTGCCCACCAACTCTGGAATCAATCCGTATTTCACTATATCGTGGGGCTCAACCTGCTTGAGAGCCTCGTTACTCTGATCCCTCGTGGTTATTTTCAGCTGTGCTCCGAATCCTATCGAGCCTTTCTGGGTGCGTTTTTCTATAACCTTCTCGATACCGTCGAAAGAACCCCCGCAGATAAAGAGGATATTCTTTGTATCTACCTGAATAAACTCCTGATTCGGGTGTTTTCTGCCGCCCTGAGGAGGTATGTTGGAGATTGTACCCTCGAGCATCTTGAGTAACGCCTGCTGAACACCTTCTCCGCTAACGTCCCTTGTGATGGATGTGTTCTCGGATTTTCTGCCTATCTTGTCAATTTCGTCTATATAAACTATGCCCTTCTCGGCGGCCTCTATATCATAATCAGCCGCCTGAACAAGCCTTACCAGCACATTCTCGACATCTTCGCCGACATAACCGGCCTCGGTCAGGGTTGTTGCATCGGCTATGGCAAAAGGCACATCGAGCATACTCGCAAGGGTTTGAGCAAGCATGGTTTTACCCACACCTGTCGGTCCTATGAGAAGAATGTTACTCTTCTGAAGTTCTACATCATCATTCTCGTCAAAATGCAGGATGCGTTTATAATGATTGTATGCCGCAACCGCCAATGTCATCTTTGCCTTGTCCTGCGCTATAACATAGTCGTCGAGAATTTTTTTGATCTCGGCAGGGGTTTTTATATCAAGTTCACCGTAATCTCTATCGGTGTCTCCCCGTCTTAAATCCAAATCATCCGATTTAATAAGCATATCATAACACACGATAACACATTCATCGCAGATATACGCCCCGTTGCTGTAGAGCATCTGCTCTACATGAAACTCGGGCTTTCCGCAAAAACTGCACCTCGGTGTTTTTTCTATCTGTGACATAGGGTAATATTCCTCCTACCGCTTGTATATGATTTTATCTATAAGCCCGTAATCAAGCGCCTGTTCCGCCGTCATAAAATTGTCCCGCTCGGTATCGGCCGCTACAACATCGATAGGCTTTCCGGTGATTTCCGACAACATACGGTTGAGCTTATGCTTGAGCGCTATAAATCTCTCGGCATGAATCTGTATGTCTGTAACCTGACCCCTGGTTCCTCCCAGCGGCTGATGTATCATTATCTCACTGTTAGGCAGTGAGAATCTCTTGCCCTTTTGTCCGGCTGAGAGCAAAAAAGCTCCCATAGATGCCGCCATGCCTATGCAAATGGTCGAGACATCGCACTTTACATACTGCATTGTATCATATATCGCCATCCCTGAGGTGACAGAGCCGCCCGGACTGTTGATATAGAGCTGTATATCCTTATCCGGATCCTGAGATTCGAGATATATAAGCTGAGCTACCGTGAGGCTCGCCGTAACATCGTTTATTTCGTCCGACAGCATAATAATCCTGTCGTTGAGCAGGCGGGAGTATATATCATACGAACGCTCTCCCCTATTGGTCTGTTCTACTACTATAGGTACCAATGCCATGGATTTATTCCTCCGTTTCTTCTTCTACTACTTCTGCTTCTACTATTTCTACCGTTTCTTCTGCTGTTTCTGCTTCTTCTTCAGAATCGGTTGCTTGGACAACCTCTTCCTCTTCGACTTCTTCAATCTCTTCGATTTCGTCAACCTCTTCTAAATCAGCAGCACCCAGCACGAGTTTGTATGCCTTTGTCGCTAATATATCCTTAGACAGTTCGCTTTCGGGAACGAGTTCTCTTATTTTATCGGCGCTCATCATATACTGCTCGGCCAGTTTTTCGTATTCCGCCGTCAAATCCTCTTCGGTAACCTCGATGTTTTCCTGCTTTGCTATAGCCGTAAGAGCCAACCGCACATTGACCGATTTTTTTGCCTGTATATTGAGGGTCGAATGAATCTGACCAAAGTCGGTATTAGAATATTTAGAGTAGCTCTCCATATCCATTCCCTGCGACTGCAGACGGCGCTCAAAATCGCCGTAGATATTTTGCAGCTGACGTGTATACAGTATATCCGGTATCTCGGGTGTGGTGATCATCTTTGCCAAGATTGCGTTGAGCTGATCATCCAGATATTGCTGTGATACCTGCTCATTCCTGAGACCTATTTTCTTCTTAACATCCTCTTTGAGCTGGTCAAGTGTGTCAAATTCGCTTACATCCTTGGCAAACTCGTCATCCAGTTCGGGTGTTTCTTTTTCTTTTATCTCGCTGATTTTGCATTTGAATAGAGCAGGTTTGCCCTTGAGGTTCTCGGCATGATACTCCTCGGGGAATGTTACATTCACATCAAAATCCTCACCGATATTCTTGCCGACAATCTGCTCCTCGAACCCGGGTATAAACTGCCCCGACCCCAGCACAAGACTGTATCCCTCGGCCTTGCCGCCATCAAAAGCCGTGCCGTCTGCAAATCCCTCAAAGTCGAATATAACAGTATCGCCGTCTTTGGCGGCTCGGTCTTCTATGTTCACAAGCCTTGATGCGCCGTCGAGCATTCTGTCAATCTCTTGGTCTATCTCTTGATCGGTTACAGTTTTAACAAGTTTTTTTGCCTTTATTCCTTTATATCCCTCTATTTCTATTTCAGGATATGTTATGCAGACAGCCTTGAATGTGTAACCCTTCTCTTTGGACATATCGATCATCTCAACCTCGGGACGATCGATAATCTCTATCTCGGCCGCCTTTACGGCATACTCGAGAGCTTGGGGATAGGACTGGTTGACCGCTTCCTCAAAAAATACAGATTCTCCGAACAATCTCTCGATCATCTTGCGGGGAGCCTTACCCTTTCTGAATCCGGGTACGCTCATCTTCCTGCCCTCCTTGCGGAAGGCCGCCGAGCAAGCAATCTCAAAATCCTCCGGAGAAACGGATACCTCCAATTCGTATTGATTAGGCAGCACTCTTTCTTTTTTTAACAATTCCATCTTTAAAATTCCATGCCTTTCTGATTTTAAATATTATTTTTTTACGCAAACAAATCGATATAGTTACCCTTTTCGGAATTATACCCCGGTTTTTCATACTTTACAACGGTAGTAGTTTCCCCGCCCGCCATATAGGTCTTGCCGCATTCGGCGCATTGCGCCGTTTGGTAGGAGACCGATTGGTGTATCACTTCGCCGTTTTTCAGCTTAGCGTTCGCTTTCTCGTTAGCTACATGCTCAGCCTCGTGCGACATAACCGCTGCGAATGAAGCGGCGGGTGATATGTTCTGCGGCGTTTGGAAAGATACAGAGGGATCGTCCGATACATCCACATATTTTCGGCTCTCGCAGGTTTTGCACTGACCGATCTCCTGCAGCTTATGTATATCCGATGCCTCTTCGGGGGCTTGCTGCAGGTTGCCGGGACGCATTATATCAGGCCGCACCGCAGTATAATCCAAGAAAGACGGGAAGTTGTTTATCGTCATAACAGAACACCTCCGTATAAAAAAGTGGGATCGACATCAGTATAACATAGATAAATCTATGTTGTCAAGAAATATTTTTTAACCTAACCACGGGCGGCAGACTGCCGCCCGTACACGCCCTCTCGGTCGGCGATAACCACGGACGAACGCAGTTCGCTCCTACAGACCACCCCGCAATTTGTATGGGACGGTACGCACAGGGGTGCGTACCCTACCGCCCTCTCAGTCGGCGTTGCCGCCGACAGCTCTCCCAAAGTGAGAGCCAAGAGTGTGCTATACAAATTTCGTGAGTGTTCTTGCCTCTCCCTTT
>WRME01000135.1 GCA_009777275.1 Oscillospiraceae bacterium | reverse complement strand
CCCCCCCCCCCAAGGAGGGGATTGGAAAATTATGGGGCGCAAGCCCCAAACCCCTGAGGGGGGGGGGGGCCGCCGCAGCGGCGGGGTGGTCGTCTCCCGGTGCCGCCGCAGCGGCGGGTGTTTTCCCCGCAAAATAATAATTTTTATTTTTCTTGCATTTTTATAAAGAATGCTGTATAATGAATCTGACAATAAATCAAAGTGGTGATGGTATCAAGCGTTTGTTGATCATTGGAACATCCGGTCATGGAAAGTCTGTGTTAGACTGTGTTCTTGCGGCAAATCAGTATGAGACTGTGGTTTTCGCTACTAAGGATCCTCCTTGTCCTGAACTTGCAGGGTATCCTGTGTTTTACGAGCAGGAACATGATATAGAATCATTGCGGAATTGTTGTGACGAATTTATTGTAGCGATTGGAGACAATTGTTTGCGATGGGAAATATTCAATCGTTATCTGCAAAAAGACCTGAAACCCGCTGTTATTATCCATCCGAGGGCTGCCGTAAGTCCGCTCGCTCAAATAAAAGCAGGTACTGTGATTCATTGTAATGCGGTAGTGGGACCCTTTGCAGCAGTGGGTCATTGTTGCATTATCAACACCTCTTCGGTTGTCGAGCATGATTGCGTAATAAATGATGCCGTGCATATTTCACCCGGAGCGGCTCTGGGCGGAGGCGTATCGGTTGGCCAAAAGAGCTGGGTATGTATAGGTTCGAGTGTTGCTAATAACCTGCGAATCGGATCTAATTCCGTCATAGCTGCAGGAGCGGCGGTGATAAACGATATTCCGGATAATGTATTGGCAGCGGGAGTTCCTGCGATTATTAAAAAACAAATATAAGGAGACCTATGGAAAATAACAACGCTATCTATGTTACACGTTCGTCTATACCATCATATGAAGAATATACCGAGGAAATAAGAGATATATGGGAGAGCAGATGGCTTACTAACATGGGATCGAAACATATACGGTTGGAGGGCGATCTAAAGAGTTATTTGCAAACACCATATATAACCTTGTTCGCCAACGGGCATTTAGCTCTTGAAACTGTATTTACCGCCATGAATCTGACGGGTGAGGTTATCACTACTCCCTTTACGTTTTCGTCTACAACCCATGCGATTGTGCGGTGCGGTCTGACCCCTGTCTTTTGTGATATAAACCCTGATGATTATACCATAGATGTTTCAAAAATCGAATGCTTGATCACGCCCAAAACATCGGCTATTGTCCCCGTTCATGTCTATGGGAATATCTGCGATGTAAATTCTATACAAAAAATTGCCGATAAGTACAATCTCAAGGTTATCTACGATGCCGCCCATGCCTTTGCTGTAGAGTACAAGGGCGTGAGTTCAGCTAATTTCGGTGATGCTTCTACGTTTAGCTTTCACGCCACAAAGGTTTTCAACACGATTGAAGGCGGGGCAGTTACAAGCAAAAATTCAGGGTTGATTCCTATATTAAACCGCCTCAAAAACTTCGGCATACAGGATGAGGAGAACGTAACCCATATAGGCGGCAATGCCAAGATGAACGAATTTCAGGCCGCTATGGGGATATGCAACCTTCGTCATATAGACGCCGAGATAGCCAAACGAAGGGTTATATTCGACAGATATGCCGAGAGGCTTTGCGGTATACCGGGTATCAAACTATCCATCCCGAATGGCGATATAAAATCAAACTATGCTTATTTCCCTGTCGTGTTTGATCGATATAGATATAGCAGGGATGAGATAGTAACCAAACTTAGGGCCGAGAACATTTTTGCCAGAAAATATTTTTATCCCTTGGTTAGCGATTTTGAGTGCTACAGAGACAGAGCGGGTTTTGATTCTTCTAAAACTCCCGTCGCAAAGTATATCGCAGATTCTGTCTTGACCCTGCCCTTATACGGAGATTTAGGCGCCGATCAAGCAGACCGCATTTGTGATATTATATTAGAAAAGGACTGATAGACCATGCCCGTAACCCTCATTACCGGTGCTGCCGGTTTTATCGGATTCCATCTTGCCGGGCGGCTGTTGTCGCAGGGTGAGACCGTTGTCGGATTCGATAATATCAACGACTACTATGACCCTGCCCTAAAACACAGCCGATTGGAGCTGCTGTCTAAGTATCCAAACTTCACATTCGTCAAGGGAGACCTTGCCGACAGATCCGCAGTCGATCGGCTGTTTAGCGAGTACCGCCCCCAGTCTGCCGTGCATCTTGCGGCTCAGGCGGGAGTGCGGTATAGTATCGACAATCCGCAGGTCTATATAGATTCCAACATAACAGGGACATTTAATATATTAGAGGCCTGTCGGAATTTTCCTGTCGGGCATCTTGTCTATGCCTCCAGCTCATCGGTCTATGGCAATCAGGAAAAGACCCCATTCTCTATAAGCGACAATGTCGATAATCCCGTAAGTTTGTATGCCGCTACAAAAAAATCCAACGAACTTATGGCATATACCTACAGCCATCTCTACAAAATCCCCTCAACGGGATTGCGATTTTTCACCGTCTACGGGCCCTATGGACGTCCCGACATGGCTTATTTTAACTTTACTAGGAGCATCTTAGAGGGCAGAACCATACAGGTATACGGCAACGGGGATATGTACAGGGATTTCACCTATATAGACGACATAGTACAAGGCATACTGGCCGTTCTGTCCCGTCCGCCGCAACCCGATAGCAAGGGAGTATCCCACAAACTCTACAACATCGGGAACAACAATCCCGAGAGGCTTGAGGATTTTATATCCATACTTGAGAATCATCTATGCCGCAAGGCTGTTCGGGAGTATCTGCCCATGCAGCCGGGTGATGTCTATCAAACCTATGCCGATGTAGATGGGTTGATAGACGACTTTGGCTTTAAACCCAACACCTCGCTCGACAGCGGGCTGAAAAAATTCACCGATTGGTACAAGGAATACTACAATATAACATAAAGGAGCTTTTATAAATGAAAATCACAGTTGCGGGTGCCGGATATGTTGGCCTCTCCAACGCCGCTCTCTTGGCACAAAAGCATGAGGTCTGTGTCTTTGATATAGACCCTGCCAGAGTGGATCTCTTGAATAACAAAAAGTCCCCCATCATCGATGCCGAGCTTGAGGATTACCTATCCGAAAAAGACCTCAATCTAACCGCAGTAACCGATGCTAATGCGGCCTTTGTAGGTGCTGAATATATCATAATAGCCACACCGACAAACTATGACCCTGATAAAAACTTTTTTGATACATCCTCTGTCGAGAGTGTCTTAAAATCTGTTGAGAATATAAACAAAGATGCGGTTGTTATCATAAAATCGACCGTTCCTGTAGGATATACCGACAGTCTCAAAAAGCGGTTCAAGGACACCAAGATTCTCTTTTCGCCTGAGTTTTTGCGAGAGGGCAAGGCTCTCTACGATAATCTCTATCCCAGCCGCATTATCGTAGGAATACCGAGTGATGACGGGCATCTGACCGAGGCGGCAGGACTGTTTGCCGATATATTAGCCGATGGCGCCATAAAAACAGACATACCCATTCTGCTGATGAACTCTACCGAGGCCGAGGCGGTCAAGCTGTTCTCCAACACCTATCTTGCTCTGAGGGTTGCTTTTTTCAACGAGCTTGACACCTATGCAGAGCTGCACGATCTGGATACCAAGCAGATTATCGAGGGGGTTGGGTTTGATCCCCGAATCGGCAGTCATTACAACAATCCGTCCTTTGGATACGGCGGATACTGCCTCCCCAAGGACACTAAACAGCTGCTCGCCAACTACAGCAACGTCCCTAACAGCATCATATCGGCAATCGTTGAGGCCAACAGGACACGCAAGGATTTTATCGCCGACCAGATAATTGCTAAAAAACCGAGTGTAGTCGGCATATATCGGCTGATAATGAAATCGGGTTCGGACAACTATCGTCAGAGCAGTATCCAGGGTGTTATGAAACGCATCAAGGCTAAGGGCATAGAGGTTGTGGTTTACGAGCCTATTCTAAAGGAAGATACCTTCTTCAAGAGCCGAGTAATCCGAGATTTGTCCGAGTTCAAGCGAATATCTGATGTAATCGTATCTAACCGATACAGCCAAAAGCTCACCGATGTCATGGACAAGGTCTATACGAGAGATTTGTTTTATAGCGATTGATGGTGTGCCCTCTCCGTCATGCCCTCTCCGTCACGCCCCGGCGTGACACCTCTCCCAAAGGGAGAGGCAAGGTGACGG
>WRME01000134.1 GCA_009777275.1 Oscillospiraceae bacterium | reverse complement strand
AAGCATTACTTCAACACCATATGTATCTCCGGGCTCCACTCCGGTGGGGCGGGTAGTCTGCACTGGGGAGGCCGGGGAGGACGTGACTGAGAGGGACGGAGAGAGCTCCACTGAATTAATTTTACTTTGGGGTTGATTTTTTATATGATTCTATAGTAAAATAAAGATGAGATTCACTATAGGAGGTTCTTGATACGGTTGACGGGATAAAAAAAATAATAAAACCAATAATCGGATATGTAAAAGAAACCGATAAGATAATATGGATTTTGTGTCTTGCCGCTTCTGCGATGGGGATAGCTTTGCTCTACGGTGTTTTAAACAGCGGGTATAGCGGACTGCTGGGAATAACATCCCGTAATATCATTGTGCAGTCTATAGCTATAGTAATCGGGATTGTCGGCGCATTGATTCTGTCTAAGATAGACTATCATTTTCTGAAAAAAGCATGGATAATCCATGTCCCTTTGTCATATATACTGGTTCTTCTCACCTTTGTTATAGGAATCGGGGCTCCTCTGCGTCCCGACGACAAACGCTGGCTGGTCATTCCATTTATAAACTTTTGGTTCCAGCCATCGGAACTGCTGAAAATATCATTCATACTCGCCTTTGCCTACCATATAACCCAGTGCAAGGATAACATGAACAAGCCGCTCAATATGCTGATGCTCTGTCTTCATGCGTTGGTTCCGGTAGGGGTTATCGTCTTGCAGGGGGATATGGGTACGGGGATGCTCATGTTCGCCGTTGCTCTTGTCATGCTCTTTATGGCGGGTGTCAACTGGAAGAACATAACCATAGGACTTGTTTCTATTGCGGCCGCCATACCCCTTTTGTGGCAGGCGATCGGACCCTGGCGGAGGAGCCGCATTATCGCCATCTTTGTTCGAGAGGATGCCGATGTTTTGGGGGACTATTACCAGCAATATCAATCTAAACTCGCTATTTCGGTAGGGGAACTGACCGGGATAGGACTGACCAGCCGCAACCATATCTATGTACCTGAAATGCACACTGATTTTGTATTCTCATTCCTATGTTCGGCATTCGGGTTTTTGGGGGCGTTTTTTATACTATCAGTAATGACGGGCATTAGCCTGACCATTCTCTACCGTGCCATAACCTCCAAGGATTCGTATGGCTCCCTGCTCTGTGCGGGCGTTTTTGCGGTCATAACATTCCAGTATGTCATCAATGTCGGTATGTGTCTGTCTATACTTCCTGTAATAGGTAACCCATTCCCGTTCCTGTCATACGGAGGCTCCTCCGCAATGACCACCTATTTCGGGATAGGTCTGGTGCTTTCGGTATATATGAACCGAAAAAGGGGATCGCTATGGGATTAATAGGTGATTTTATAAAACAATACGCCGCAAGCGGATATTCAAGGTTTCATATGCCGATGTCAATTGACAATGGACAATTGACAGTTGACAGTTATTTCGACATTACCGAGATTGCGGGAGCGGACAGCCTTTATAACGCTAACGGGATCATTATGGGGTCGGAGCAAGCAGCAGCCCGATTGTATGGCAGCGGTGCCGTCCTCTACAGTGCCGGAGGGTCTACGCTCTGCGTGCAGACCATGACGGCGATGGCGGCAGACAGAGGGAGCAGAATAATTGCGGGCAGGGATTCTCACATATCCTTTGCCAACTCCTGCCTGTTGCTGGGCTTAGAGCCCGAATGGATATTCAGCAAACCGACGCCCGACACGGTCGAGCAAAAACTCCGCTCTGTCTCCGATGCTGCGGGGGTGTTTGTGACCAGCCCGTCCTATACGGGCGAGTTTGCCGACATTGCGGGTATAGCCGATGTCTGCCGCAAATACAGCAAGCCTCTGCTTGTTGACAATGCTCACGGGGCGCATCTTCCCGCATTCGGCAGTCATCCTATATCGCTGGGAGCCGACTATGTCTGCGACAGCGCCCACAAAACCCTGCCCGCCCTCACTCCTGCGGCACTGCTCCACCTAAAGGACGGCAGTGAGTACCGCCGTGCAAAGGACTGTATGTCCATCTTCGGCTCGACAAGTCCGTCCTATCCTGTTCTGGCATCCTTGGAGCGGGCGGTGGAGTATCTCTTTGCGAATCCGGACAGTTTTACCGCAGTGGTGCAAAAGCGGGATGAGTTGGGGGAAACTGCCGACAAAAGCGGTCTGAGCGTGAGATATAAAGACATAGACGCCATGAAGTTTATCATAGACAGCGGAGGGCATGAGAGATTGGGTCAAGACGGCATTACGATGGAGCAATCGCTGTTAAGCGCAGGTATAATGCCCGAATATGCTATAGACGACCACATCCTGCTCATGCTCAGCCCCTTTACCCGTGATGAGGATTACAGCAAACTGCGTCAATGGATAACCCATGCAGGTCTGAGTTTTGCCAAAAAAGCGGACAGATCTGTCCCTTCCGCTCCGATTCCCCAAAGGGTATACTCGATGAAAGAGACAAGACTCCTGCCTAAAAAAACAATCCCCATACCCGGATGCGCAGGGGAAATATCAGCCGCCAACAAGGCTGTTTGCCCGCCGGGCAGTATAATCATCGCCGCCGGAGAAAGAATCGATCAACACACCGAAACAATTCTACAAAATCTTACAAAACGCAAGGGCGATCAAGACAGATCCGGCCAGCCAGGATAGGTTTATCGAGCTTTTTTTGGCTATCCTGTTTCCCGCAAAGCATCCGAGCATGATGGCAAGGGCGGTGGTTATAAGCGAAAAGACAAAGACCATACTCCCGCTTATATCACCCATCGCCGCTCCGAAACCGACGGCGGCTCCGTCAAGCGAGACGGCAACCGCTATCGACGCCGCCTCTGCGGGGGAGAGAACCTTAGATTTATCCGCATCTGCATCCTCGGGATTGGCGTATAGATTCAGTATGAATCTAAAGTTGAAGAGCGAGAATCTCAGCTGGCGTTTTATGTTTCTGTGTTTTCTTATGATGGATTTTGTTATACTGTCGAGAAGTTTTACTACCCCCAGCACAAACAGAACCCCGAAGCAGATAACCACGCTGAGAGACTGCGATATGTATCCTCGTACAGAAGAACCCGCAAGAAGCGAAATCCCCAGCACGGCCGAGCATATAAAACTTATGACGGCTACCGAGACAAACGGTATCTTTATTTTATTGCTGCCATAGGCAAACCCCGACACAAGAGCATCAAGAGAAAGAGCCGATGCCAACACCGCCGCCTGAGCGGCAAAACCAAACCAATCCGGCAAAACAAACAACCCCCGATGACAATTGACAGTTGACAATGGACAATTGACAGTTATGTCAATGCAGAATTAAGAATGCAGAATGCAGAAATTTACGGGGGATAACTCTGCATTCTTAATTCTGCATTCTGCATTGCATAGTATTATATTCATAGGTGATTAAAATTGTGTAAGATAAAAATTTTGGTGATAACAGGTCCTACGGCAAGCGGCAAGACCGATGTGTCGGTAAATGTTGCCGAGCGGCTGGGCGGCGAGATCGTTTCGGCCGATTCTATGCAGATATACAAGGGATTGGATGTTACTACCGCCAAGCCCGACAGTCATGCTCTGAGCGCCGTTCCCCACCATCTGATCGGTATAATTGAGCAGAAAGACAGTTTCAGCGTGCGGGATTATGTAACAAGAGCGGCCGAGACGATACAGGACATAAACCGCCGAGGAAGACTGCCTGTAATAACAGGCGGGACGGGGTTGTATATAGACACGCTCGTGTCGGGGATAAAGTTCTCTGAAATAGCGGCAGACTATGATTACAGAAGCAGTCTTGAGCAGCGGGACGGCGGCGAGCTTTTGACCGAGCTTGCAAAAACAGACCCCGAATATGCCGCTGTAATGCACCCCAACAACAAGAAACGGATAATCCGCGCGATGGAGGTTTACCGGCAATCGGGGATGACCATGAGCGAGCATATAAAGGCGTCTAAGCCCGAAGATACGCCATATGACCTGTGTCCGATATGTATCGAATATGACGACCGAGACAGGCTGTATCAACGCATCAATACCAGGGTTGACATGATGATAGCGAGCGGAATGCTCGATGAGGTAGAGCGGGCGCTGCAGGGAGAGATGTCACATTCGTTCCGGCAGGCGATAGGATTAAAGGAGTTGGAGGGATATTTCGCCGGCGAAAAAGACCTGAACTCGTGCATAGAAGAGATCAAAAAAAACACCCGCAACTATGCCAAACGTCAGCTGACCTGGTTCAGACGCAACAAAGACATGACACGCATCTACGCCGACCGTTGCAGAGGAATAGAAGAAATAGCGAATAAAGTGGTTGACCTCGCCCTCTCCGTCACGCCCTCTCCGTCATGCCCTCTCCGTCACGCCAAGGCGTGACACCTCTCCCAAAGGGAGAGGCAAGGACACATACAGAATTTGTATAGGACACTCTTGGCTCTCCCTTTGGGAGAGCTGTCGGCGGCAACGCCGACGGAGAGGGCGTTTTAAGGCAGACCCCCCCGCCGCTGCGGCGGCACCCCTCCCCAGAGGG
>WRME01000133.1 GCA_009777275.1 Oscillospiraceae bacterium | reverse complement strand
GAGGGCAAGGGGCTTGCATACTATAATTTCCAATTCCCCTCTGGGGAGGGGTGGCAAACACTCGCAACAAAGTTGCGATAGTGTTTGACGGGGTGGTCTGTAGGGTACGCACCCCCGGGCGTACCGTCCTATGTGTAATCCCGCAAATTGCAATAAGGGCGGCAATCTGCCGCCCCTACCGTGTGTATCTGATTGACATAATATCAAAACTCGTGTTTGCTCCGTGCGGTGTGTTTTGTGTGGAGCAGTTTGTGCGATTTATGGCTGCCGGGTTTTTCTAAAAATTCGTCATAGAGTTTTTGTATGGATTGGTTTTTGTGGGATTTGCGGAGATTGTCATTGCGGTCGTCGTCATAGACCGTTTTGGCTCTGATGGTCTTTAGATCGGTGAAACTCTGCACGGCCGAATCCCGAATCGGCTGTCCTCCCCCGCAGACGCATCCTCCGGGACAGGCCATGATCTCGATCATGTGATACCCGCCTCCGTCCTGCTTGACCTTATCGAGAATCTGTGCGGCGTTAGCAAGACCCGATGCAACCGCAACCTTAACGTCATACTCGCCAACCTTATAGACCGCCTCCTTGATTCCCTTTGTTCCTCTAACCTCGGTAAAATCGGGATTCTCGAGTTCTTTTCCGGTAACCAGTTCTGCGGCCGTTCTCAGGGCGGCCTCCATAACCCCGCCTGTTGCTCCGAATATCGTTCCCGCTCCCGATGATTCTGCCAAAGGATTGTCGAAATGCTCATCAGGCAGGTTGACGAAATCTATGCCCGCCTTTTGCACCATCCGTGCAAACTCACGGGTGGTAAGAGAAACATCTACATCGGGGTAATCGGTAGCGTTGGAGCCTTTTGATACCTCCAGCTTTTTAGCGGTGCAGGGCATTATCGCTACCGAAAATATATCTTTGGGGTCTATTCCTTTTTTCTCGGCGTACCATGTTTTGGTGATCGCCCCCATCATGGCCATAGGAGATTTGCATGAGGACAGATTGGGAATAAGTTCAGGATAGTTATGCTCACAGTATTTGATCCAGCCGGGTGAACATGAGGTTATGAGCGGAAGAACGCCACCGTTCTGCACTCGGTCTAAGAACTCGGCCGTTTCTTCCATAACGGTAAGATCAGCGCCGAAATCTGTATCAAATACGGCGTCAAAGCCCAATCTGCGGAGAGCCGATACCATCCTGCCCTCAACATTGGTTCCTGCCGGCATTCCGAAGGATTCACCTGCGGCAAACCGTATAGAGGGAGCGGTCTGGACGACGACGTGTTTGCTTGGGTCGGATATAGCATCCCAAACGGCGGCTGTCTGGTCATTTTCACTAAGCGCTCCTGTCGGACAGGCAACGATACACTGACCGCATCCTACGCATGACACCTCGCCCAAACCCATGTCAAAGGCACAGCCTATGCGGGTTTTGTATCCTCGCTCGTTAGCTCCGATAACCCCTACACCCTGTACCTTTTCGCAGACGGCGGAGCATCTGCGGCAGAGAACGCATTTGCTGCTGTCACGATACATATGAGGAGCGGTCTTGTCATACTCGGATTCGGGCATAACGCCCTTGAATCTATCCTCGTCCTCAATGCCGAAATCACGGCTGAGTTTTTGCAGTTCACAGTTTTGATTGCGGACACAGGACAGGCACTTTTTGTTGTGTGTAGACAGAATAAGCTCAAGATTGGTCCTGCGTGAATTTTGTATCTTTTGGTTGGTGGTGGTGATCTCGATACCCTCACGGACGGCATAGACACAGGCCGCAGGCATACTGCGTTCTCCCTTGACCTCTACAACACAGATTCTGCAGGCTCCTATCTCGTTAATATCCTTCATATAACACAATGTAGGAATCTCTATATTTGCCGCGCGAGCCGCTTCGAGAATGGTTATTCCCGCCGGCACGGTATAGTCCGCACCGTTTATTTTAATATTAACAGTTTCCATTTATCTGCCTCCCTTATCTTCTTATGATTGCGCCGAATTTGCATTTTTCTACACAAACGCCGCATTTTATGCACTTTTCTTTATCTATAACATGGGGTTCTTTGACATTGCCGATAATACATCCGACAGGACAGGCCTTTTTGCAGAGGGTGCATCCGATACATTTTTCAGCGATAATCTCATAGCTGAGCATACTCTTGCAGACACCCGCCCGGCATTTCTTATCGGTAACGTGTTCGACATACTCATCCCTGAAGTATTTCATCATCGAAAGCACAGGGTTGGGGGCGCTGTTGCCAAGCGCACAGAGAGAGCTTTCTTTTATATGATGACAGAGCTGTTCCATCTTATCAAGATCCTCAAGGGTGCCGTTACCCTCAATGATTTTATCGAGAATCTCAAGCAGACGATGGGTTCCTATGCGGCAGGGTGAGCATTTCCCGCAGCTCTCCTCAACGGTAAAGTCGAGAAAGAATCTTGCCATATCTACCATGCAGTTGTCTTCGTCCATTATGATCATACCGCCCGATCCCATCATGGATCCTATCTCAAGCAGATTGTCGTAATCTATGCGGACATCATAGTTGCTGTCGGGAATACATCCTCCCGACGGTCCTCCGGTCTGTGCCGCCTTGAATTTCTTGTGATTCGGAACTCCTCCGCCTATTTCTTCTACTATCTCACGCAATGTCGTTCCCATGGGTACCTCTACAAGGCCGGTGTTGTTGACCTTGCCGCCCAATGCGAAAACCTTTGTGCCTTTGGATTTCTCAGTTCCGATAGAGGAGAACCACTCGGCGCCGTTGTTGATTATCTTGGGTATGTTGGCCCATGTTTCCACGTTGTTGATGATGGTCGGCTTTTCAAACAGTCCCTTGACGGCGGGGAAAGGAGGACGGGGACGAGGCTCGCCTCGGTTGCCCTCTATCGATGTCAGCAGCGCCGTTTCTTCACCGCAGACAAACGCACCCGCTCCCAATCGCAGTTCTATATTAAAATTAAATCCTGTACCCATTATATTATTACCTAAAAGACCCATTGTATTAGCTTCTTTTATGGCATGGTTGAGGCATTTTATAGATATAGGATACTCGGCCCGTACATATATATACCCCTGATCCGCTCCTATTATATAGCCCGCTATCGCCATTGCTTCAAGCACCGAATGAGGATCTCCCTCCAATATCGCTCTGTCCATAAAAGCGCCGGGGTCTCCCTCGTCAGCGTTGCAGACTACATATTTCTTTTCGCTCTCGGTCATTTTTGCAAAACTCCACTTTCGTCCTGTCGGGAATCCTGCTCCTCCCCGTCCACGAATCCCTGAATCATCTATGATCTTCAGAACATCATCCGGAGACATGGCAAGCGATCTGCCAAGCGCCTGATAGCCGTCTACAGCTATGTATTCCTTTATATTGTAGGGGTATATCACGCCGCAGTTCTGCAGGGCTATTCTCTTCTGCTTTTTGTAGAATTTTGTCTGATTAAAGGGCAGAATATCGTCACCCTTTACCGTTTCGTTGTAAAGAAGTTCTTTTACGACATTACCGCCGACAAGATGCTCCTTGACAATGCGTTCGGTATCCTCAGCCTTTAGAAGAACATAAAATGCTCCCTCGGGGTAGACAATAGCGATAGGAGCAAGCGAACATATGCCGAAACATCCTGCTACAACTATGTTTACATCCTTTGCTATGCCCTCTCTCTCAAGCGCATCTTTAAGCGTGCTTGCTATACCTTCACTGCCCGCAGAGCGGCAGCCGGTATCTCCGCAAATCACCACATTATAGCGGTAATTTGCCATCTGAGCATCGATCCATGCTCCGGAATCCAAGGTACGCCGCACATCTAATTTAGCCGCCTCATCATCCCTCAATTTTTTGAGCTCATCAAAAGTTATCATATCATTTTCCTTTCTTCACCTTATGTTAATCCTTAAACTCGGCCAGTATGTTCTTAATATCATCGACGACAAGTTTGCCATAGGGTTTTTCGTCAATAATAATGATGGGTGCAAGACTGCAGGCCCCTACGCAGCGGCAGGAGTCGAGTGAGAATTTGCCGTCGGGAGTACATTCGCCGTCTTTAATGCCGAGACGGCTGCAAAGCTCCTCGAAAATCGCTCCGGCATTCTGCACATAGCAGGCCGTACCCATACAGACCGAAATTTGATGCCTGCCTTTTGGATAGAGAGAAAAAGCGGAATAGAATGTAACAACTCCATACACCTTTTCAAGGGGAACCGAGAGCCCATCGGCTATCATCTTTTGCACCTCGATGGGAAGATAGCCGTAGATCTGCTGCGCTTTATGCAGCACGGAAATGAGCGCGCCATCCTGCGCGCGGAATCGGTCAATAACCTCAGAAAGCTGTTTTGCCTGTTCCTGTGTACCGTTAAACGGTAATATTTTGCTCTTTGTCGCTGCCAATATCAATACCTCCAAGTAAAATATATTTTGAAAAATTTTGCCGATATTGACAGTATAACACATCATTGAAAAAAATGAAATAGAAATCTTAAAAAAATTTGGGGGATTTCTCCCGTCATGCCCGCTCCCTCCCCCCCACCCGCGGCCCCCCCCCCCCCCCCCGACGCCGGGGGGCGGGAAGGGGGGGGGGGGAACCCCCGAC
>WRME01000132.1 GCA_009777275.1 Oscillospiraceae bacterium | reverse complement strand
CTAACGCATGACACCTCTCCCAAAGGGAGAGGCAAGGACACCCACAGAATTTGTATAGGACACTCTTGGCTCTCCCTTTGGGAGAGCTGTCGGCGGTAACGCCGACTGAGAGGGCTTGAATGGTTATAATGTTCCTTTTAAATACTGCCCCGTATAGGATGCAGACTTGCGGCATATCTGTTCGGGAGTTCCCTCGGCTATGATCTCGCCGCCCTTGTCGCCGCCCTCAGGACCTAAATCTATCACATAGTCGGCCGTTTTTATTATATCAAGATTGTGTTCTATCACAAGCACGGTGTTTCCCGAATCAACCAGCTTTTGCAGAACTGTGATCAGTCTTGCGACATCATCGGTATGCAGTCCTGTTGTAGGCTCGTCAAGCAGGTATATCGTTCTGCCTGTTGCCCGCTTTGACAGCTCTGATGCAAGCTTGACCCTCTGAGCTTCACCGCCCGACAGCGTTGTGGCAGATTGTCCCGCTTTTATATAGCCAAGCCCCACGTCATAGAGGGTCTTAAACTTTCGGTGAATCCTCGGTATATTCTTAAAAAACTCCATGGCCTCTTCGACCGTCATTTCAAGAACCTCGTTGATATTCTTGCCTTTGTATCTGATCTCGAGCGTTTCTCTGTTATACCGTTTACCCTTACAGACCTCGCAGGGGACAAAGACATCGTGCAAAAAGTGCATCTCTATCCTGATTATGCCGTCTCCCTTGCAGGCTTCACAGCGGCCGCCCTTTACGTTAAAACTGAATCTGCCCGGACCGTATCCCTGCATCTTGGCGTCCTGGGTTTGGGCGAATATATCACGAATATAGGTGAATACTCCCGAATATGTTGCGGGATTCGATCGGGGGGTTCTGCCTATAGGCGATTGGTCTATATCAATGATTTTATCTAAATGCTCTATACCCTCGATACGCTCAAACTTTCCCGGATATGTCCGTGTTCTGTTGAGCTTTCGGGCAAGTTCTTTGTATATAATCTCGGTTACGAGAGAGGACTTTCCGGAGCCTGAAACGCCTGTAACGCAGGTGAGGGCGGCAAGCGGGACGGTTACGTTTATATCCTTCAGATTGTTTTCGGCCGCCTTGATTATCTTGAGATAATTCCCGTTTCCTTTACGTCTTTGTTTGGGAACGTCAATGGTCATTCTTCCGCTGAGATATTGACCCGTTATAGATTCCTGACATTCGATTATGCTGTCTATTTTACCTGCACAAACTATCTCGCCGCCATGAATACCCGCTCCCGGCCCGATGTCGATTATATAATCGGCCGAGCGTATCGTTTCCTCGTCATGCTCGACAACGATAAGAGTATTGCCTAAATCACGCAGTCTTTTTAGGGTTTCTATCAGCTTTCCGTTATCTCTCTGGTGGAGACCGATGCTCGGTTCATCGAGTATATACAACACACCCACAAGGGATGACCCGATCTGTGTCGCAAGCCTGATCCGCTGGCTCTCACCGCCCGACAAGGATGCCGCAGCACGGGAGAGCGACAGATACTCAAGCCCAACGCTCTGCATAAAGCTGAGCCGCTCCCGTATCTCTTTGATAACCCTGTCTCCTATAAGACTGTCCCTCTCGGACAGCTCTAATGATTCGATAAAATCCAACGCTCCCGACACACTCATTCCGCTGAATCGGCTTATATTGATTCCGCCTACCGTTACGGCGAGAATCTCCTTTTTAAGACGCTCTCCGTTGCATCCGGGGCAGACTACATCAGACATATACAACTCCATCTCGGCCTTAGAGTAATCGCTTTCCGATTCCTTGTATCTGCGTTCGATGTTGTTGGCTATCCCCTCAAATGAGGTGTTGTAACTTCCTCCCCCGATCATCTGAGAACGCACGAGTTTTATCTTCTCGCCCTTTGTTCCGTATAATATTATCCGCAGAATCTCCTGAGGCAGATTTTTTACGGGGGTATCCAGTGAGAACTTGTAATGCTTGGCAAGTCCGTTGAAATACATCTCGCAGATAGTTCCCGGGGCATATGTCCAGCCCATAACCTTGATAGCGCCCCTTACTATGGACAGATCGGTATCGGGAAATATGAGAGCAGGGTCTGCCTTCATGTGCTTACCAAGCCCCATACATTTAGCGCAGGCTCCGGCAGGATTGTTGAAGGAAAACATCCGGGGGGTGAGTTCTTCTATGCTGAATCCGTGGTCGGGACAGGCATAGTTCTGCGAGAATAGCATCTGCTCACCGCCGATTGTATCAACAATGGCAAGACCGCCCGACAACGACACGGCAACCTCAAGACTGTCGGCAAGACGTGACTTTATCTCACCGTCTATGACAATTCTGTCTACAACTATATTTATATCATGCTTCTTATTCTTGTCAAGTTCTATCGTTTCATTCAGGTCATAGAGGGATCCGTCTACCTGAACCCGAACAAACCCGCTCTTGCGAGCCGATTCAAATTCCTTTTGATGCTCTCCCTTTCTTCCTCTGACAACGGGGGCAAGAATCTGTATGCGGGTTCCGTCCTCAAGCAGCATAACCTTGTCTACTATTTGATCTATAGTCTGCTGTTTTATCGGAGTGCCGCAGGTTGGGCAGTGCGGTACGCCTATGCGGGCATAGAGCAGCCGCAGATAATCGTATATTTCGGTCACAGTCCCGACTGTCGAGCGGGGATTGCGTGAGGTGGTCTTTTGATCGATCGATATAGCCGGGGAAAGTCCCTCGATATAGTCTACATCAGGCTTGTCCATCTGTCCCAAAAACTGACGGGCATATGAAGACAGACTTTCGACATATCTTCTCTGACCGTCGGCATAGATGGTGTCAAAAGCAAGGGACGACTTTCCCGAGCCTGAAAGACCCGTCATCACAACAAGCCTGTCACGCGGTATCTCGATGTCGATGTTCTTGAGATTGTGTTCACGGGCGCCTTTTATTATAATTTTATCCTTAGCCAATAGTCCTTCATCCTTAACCTATAATATAGTTAATAACTCCCATAACCAATGCGATAAGCATTACAATAGGGATGAGTTTTTTTAGTATCTGGGATTCTTTGCCCTTTTGGTTAGCGGCGATTGCTCCCATCAAAACAAGCGTGGGTCCGATAGATACACCGACAGAGCCTGATATAGACTGTACAGCGACCATCAGCGTTGTGTTTATCTCCAGTCGGCTTGCTATTTCATACTGAAATGTTCCGAACAAGAGGTTGGAGCTGGTGTTGCTTCCTGTAAGAAAACTCCCGAGTACCCCGAAAAACGGGGCAAATAGCGGGTACAGTCCGCCCGTTAGCCGAGCGGTGTCGTCTGCAAGCCTGTGTGTCATTCCCGATTCGGTCATAACAAGCGACATATTGCTTAGAGCAAGCAACGCTATCGAGACAGCCGTTCCTTTTTTCACCGTCTTTGAGACAGAACCACGGAACACTCCCGAATCCCAAATCCCTGCCCTTTTGTAGACCATCACGGCTACGGTCGAAGCAAAGAGCAGCAGAGGAGCAGGATGCCTAAAGAACTTTATGGGCAAAAACGCAAAGACCGCCGCCAATACCACTATTGATATATAGGGCAATACAGCCCCAATCAGCGATAGGTCTCCATGCCGCAGTTCGCTCCTGCGTTCTTCTTTATAATGCCGCAGTTTGTACAGGACAAGCATAGCCGCAATCCCCGACAGAGCGGTGATTATCGAGACAAGCGAGTAGACACCCGCATATATCGCAAGATACTGCACCGCCGCCATCACGGCGGAAACGGGCAGAATGTAGGCAATTCCTTTTACAACCCCCGCAAGACCGCTGTGAATAAAACAGACCGCCAAGCCTGTAAGCAGGATAGCCGCCGCACCGAATATCCACATAGCGGGCGCCAATTGCTCGGTCGGTATGTTTGTGAGACCTGCTATAACAAAAAACGCCGACCCCATCGAGCCGAATGATACCGCCCACGAATGTCCTATTATCGCCGCCGCCAGCGACTTTATCGGATGCAACCCAAGTGATATTAATATAGGGGTTACGATAACGGGCGGAACGCCGAATCCCGCCATGCCCTGGAGCAATCCCGAAAAAAGCCAGGACAGCAGAATCGTCTGAGCAAATCCGTCCTGCACAAAAGCCGTGATGTTTCTATTGATAACATCAACAGCCCCGAAATCGCTGACCAGATGGTAGAGAAACAAGGCTCCCCACACGATTAGCGATATAAACAAGGTCAACCATCCTGCCTTGCCCACAGCCGCCGACAGCCCCGTCAACGGCAATCCGAAAAAAAAGAGTGCGATAACCAAAGCGGCAACCAATGAAATCCATCCCGATTTGGCCGCAGACAGTCTGAAAAACACCAAACAAGCAAGAAGGCTGACTATCGGAAGCAACGATAAAACCGTCATCATAATAAACCACCAAGGGTTATTATACACTGTATGTTGTCTGTTGTCAATTGTATATTAACCACGAAATACACAAAAAGACACGAAAGGTATATAAGGGCGGTACGCACGGGGGTGCGTACCCTACAGCATCCGTGATAACCACGGGCGGCAGATTGCCGCCCATACAGACCACCCCGCCGCTGCGGCGGCCCCCCCCCCCCCAGGGGGATAGGGGCTTGCCTACTATAATTTTCAACTTCCCCCTTGG
>WRME01000131.1 GCA_009777275.1 Oscillospiraceae bacterium | reverse complement strand
TTATGTTGTCATCGGATATTATCCCGCTCCATCGCCGCAAAAAAACACACGACTAATCGTGTGTTTTTTGCGGTGTATTTATAATGTGCCGCTGTTATTGCCTCTCAGTTCGCAGGGATTCGATTTCCTCAGGGGTGAGGTTGGTTAGCTTGACTATGTCGGCAATGGGAATGTTCATCTTGAGTGCATTGCGGGCAATGGCGTAATCACGCTCCATTTTACCCTGTAGCATACCCCTCTCCATACCCTGCTGCAAACCCTGTTGTATGCCTCGCTTCTCGGCCGCATCCTCTTTCCCCTTTGTTATCGAATAAATGTCTCGCTCCATCTTTATACGGGATTCATATAACATCCTCGTCCGCTCGTCTGCAGACAGTTCCTTCAGCCGTATTACGGCGTTGCTGACCTGCGTGTTCGCTACTGCTGCCATGTCCAAATCCTCCTCATTTTTCGCATCGAGAAATTTCATCCAGTCCCAAAGCGGCGTGCCGTCTGAATCACCGGGAATCTTAGGCAATTCCAGTGTGTGAATCTCGATAGTATCAGTAAATTCAACCTGATTTTCGGCATCGTAAAGCGTGAATCTGTGATGATATTTCGGGCTTTTTTCTATAAACTCGTGGTTGGTTATGATGATGCTGATGACCTTTTTTATCTTCTCGTAGTTCTCGCTTGCACCGATCTGCTCGGTGACCATTTTGGCGTCATAGAAAATCACCCGTTCCCGCATTTGAGGTATGTGTTCGACCTGAATCTCGATGTTGATTATCTTGCCCGATTTCGTCTGCAACTTCACGTCAATTATTCCCAGTTTACCGTCCTTGTAGTCAGGTAAAAGGTGCGGGTCAAGAATGGTTATTGTATCGTAATCTTCATGGGGAATCAGGAGAACGGACTTTAGAAAATCGGTTAGAATTTCTTTGCTTCTCTCGTCTCCGAATAGAAGTTTGAAGATTAAATCATTGCGTGGGGATAAAAATTGTTTTGGCATGATATTGCTCCTTTCTATTTCTCTATAATATCATTCTACCACACTCCCGACATAATTGCAACACATTCTACAAACATTCACCGAATTTACCAAAAAAATTGACCAATGATCATTTTCACGAAATTGTTTGACAATCATACCACGCCTGTGGTAGAATAGGAGTACAATAATCTATAGATACAGAAAAGATGATGGTGTTGAAATATATTTTACTGCTTTGTGACGGAATGTCTGACCATAAACAACCGCAATTCGGCGGGAAAACGCCTATGTCGGCGGCGGACAAGCCCAATATGGACTATCTTGCAAGACATGGCAGGGTCGGGCTGGTCAGAACCGTCCCCGATGGCATGAAGCCCGGAAGTGATGTCGCAAATCTTGCCGCACTGGGATATGATCCCAAACTCTGCTACAGCGGACGGGCGCCTCTTGAGGCGGCAAGCATAGGTATAGCTCTGCAGCCTGATGATATAGCGATACGCTGCAATCTTGTGACCTTAGACGGAACCGGTGACTATGAGCGGCTAACCATGCGAGACTACTGTGCAGGCGGTATAAGCACGCAGGAAGCGGGAGTTCTTGTAGACTATCTTCAGCAGAATTTGGGCGGAGACTGTTTTGATTTTCATGTCGGGAAATCATACAGACATTGTCTTATATGGAATACCGATAGGAATGATCTGGGTATACTCACAGAGCCGCATAACATACTTGATATGCCGATTGCAGAGTATCTCCCTGATTGTGACGAGATAAATGAGCTTATGCGTAAAAGCTATGAGATTCTTAAAGACCATCCCGTTAATATCGGCAGAATAGAGAGAGGACTTGCTCCTGCCAACAGCATATGGCTATGGGGCGGAGGGCGGCAAAAGCAACTGATGTCTTTCAGAGAGAAGTATCAAATGGACGGCGCTATGATCTCCGCCGTTGACCTTCTGAACGGTATTGCTATTCTCACAGGCATGGAGGTTATACGGGTAGAGGGTGCAACGGGGTATATCGACACAAACTTTGAGGGGAAAGCGGCGGCGGCGCTGGATGCTCTCCACGGCGGGAAAGATTTTGTATATCTGCATCTTGAGGCACCCGATGAATGCGGCCACAGAGCCGAATATCAAAAAAAACTGCGTTCTATAGAAATGATAGACAAAATAGTGCTGTCCCGTCTGCTGGACGGGCTGGATGGAACCGACTACAGGATTCTTATAATGCCTGACCACGCTACTCCGTTAGAACTGCGAACCCATACCGATGAGCCTGTACCCTATCTGATCTATAGCAGTAGTGACAAGGAAGATTCGGGTGTCGATTGTTTTGACGAAGACAGCGCATTGGCAAGCGGAGTTTATCAAGAAAACGCCGCAGTAATGATAAGGAAGATGATTGAATGGGAGAATTAAGCAAGGGGCAGAAGATTCTCACGAAAAACGCCAAAAAGCTCAAGGTTATCGAGAGACTTGGAGAGGGCGGACAGGGTATCGTTTACAGGGTTGAATACGGTAAAGACCAGATGGCTCTCAAGTGGTATTATAAAAACAAGCTGAGAGACCCCGCAAAGTTTTACCAAAACATAGAAAACAATATTTCCCGAGGAAGACCGGCAGATGCCTTTTTGTGGCCGGTTGATATAACCGAGTGGGTCGGCGGTACATTCGGCTATATCATGCCGCTGCGTCCTGACCAATACGGCGACTTCTCCGATTATCTGCTTGCTAAAAAGCAATTCGGGAGTGTCCGCGCCCTTATAAATGCGGCGCTGCATATCGTCGATGCCTTTGACGCTCTGCATAAAATGGGATACAACTATCAGGATCTCAACGACGGCAACTTCTTTGTAGATTATGAGACAGGCGATGTGCTGATCTGCGACAACGATAATGTTATGGGACACGGATTCAGCTCAGGCATTGCCGGAAAATGCCGCTATATGGCTCCCGAAATCGTTATCGGCAAGAAGACCCCCGATAAACAAACCGATAGATATTCTCTTGCCGTTGTCCTGTTTCTCCTGCTCTTTGTCAACCATCCTTTGGAGGGTAAGGCAACCAATCCGCCCTGCATGACAGAGGAGCTTGAGCGACAATATTACGGTACCGATCCGGTATTCATATTCGATCCCCATAACAAATCCAACACACCCGTCACGGGAATCCACCGTAACGCCATAAAAAAATGGCCGATATTCCCGCAATATGTCCGTGATCAGTTTATAGCGGCATTCAGCTATGACCAGCTGCATACCCATATCACCAACAAACCACGGCTTCTCGACAGCGATTGGATGCGGATGTTCATTCGGCTGAGGAGCGAGATCGTAACCTGCGGCTGCGGCAGCGAGGTCTTTGCAGACCCGACAGCCCCTGTTGTATGCCCCGGATGCAGTAGTCGGTTTACCATTCCGGCTTTTCTGAAATTCAAGAAAATTAACCTGCCGCTCCTGCCCGGAACCAATCTCTATCCCTGCCACACAATGACGGGGAGCGGAGATTTCATCAATCCATCTGCAGAGGTGGTTGTCTCCAAAAACAATCCCGCCAGCATGGGGATACGCAATCTGTCCGAATCGGTTTGGTATGCCATCGGAGCAGACCAAAAGCAGATACCCAAAGCAAAGGGCGAGGTTGTAAAAATAGCAAGCGGAATAAAAATAAATTTCGGCAAAAACACAGAGGCCGAAATTATTGGGAATTAACCTGTAGGGACGAACTGCGTTCGTCTGCGGAACGGTCACAGACCGTTCCCTGCAATAGTAAAAATAAATGAATAGGATGTGTGTATAATGTCATTGCTTGATAATGTGGCGATACCACGCAAAACAATGGTGCTGTTCTTCTTGGTGGATACATCAGGAAGTATGGCGGGTTCTAAGATCGGCGCTGTAAATTCTGCTATAGAGGAGGTCATTCCTGAGCTGAAAGATCTCTCTGAAGCTAACGCAGATGCTCAGGTCAAGATTGCGGTGCTTGAGTTTTCATCGGGGGCTAAGTGGATAACAACATCGGGGCCTGTTGAGGCAGCCAACTTTGTTTGGAACGATCTCGATGCAGGAGGGGTTACCGATCTTGGAGATGCTTTTACAAAACTGGGTGAAAAACTCTCGACAAGGGCGTTTATGCAGGAGGCGGCAGGTTCCTTTGCACCCGCTATATTCCTCATGTCGGACGGAGGCCCTACCGATGATTACAAAAAAGGGCTTGAGAGCCTGAACAAGAACAACTGGTTCAAAAAAGCGATCAAGGTAGCGGTCGCAATCGGAGACGATGCCGACAAGGCGGTTCTTGAGGAATTTACCGGAACGGATGAGTCTGTTCTTGAAGTACGCACCCCCGCAATGCTGCGAAAGATGATCAAGTTTGTCAGCGTGCGGGCATCAGAGGTTGCCAGCAAAAATGCCACCGTCCTCACAGGAGACGGCGGCAATAGCAAACAAAGCGCATTCATCGAAGAACTCAACAACTTTAAAATAGAAGCGGCTCAAAGTGCCGAAGACGGAGACGATGAATGGTGACGATACAATTAACAATGTAACAAAGAACAATTAACAATTATATCTAATGCAGAATTAAGAATGCAGAATGCAGAATGTCGCCCTCTCCGTCATGCTAACGCATGACACCTCTCCCAAAGGGAGAGGCAAGGACACCCACAGGGTTTGCGGTAACCACGGTATGCACGGGGGTGCGTACCCTACAGGAATTTAAAATTTCAAGCACCCGTAACTGTACATTGTCCATTGTCAACCGTCAATTGTAGCAGACCACCCCGTCAAACACTATCGCAACTTTGTTGCGAGTGTTTGCCACCCCTCCCCAGAGGGGAATTGGAAATT
>WRME01000130.1 GCA_009777275.1 Oscillospiraceae bacterium | reverse complement strand
AGGGGAATAGGGGATTGCATACTATAATTTCCAATTCCCCTCTGGGGAGGGGTGGCAAACACTCGCAACAAAGTTGCGATAGTGTTTGACGGGGTGGTCTGCTGTAAGGTATATGGATTTAGGTGGTAGGCTGTAGGGTATGCACCCCCGTGCATACCGTCCCCCGGTCATTCGTCAACATAATCAGGCAGCTTGTAACCTTTATTACAAACTGCCTGATTGGCTTGTTATATGGTGATTAGTTTTGGGGCATAGTTTGATTAGGTTATTCACTCAGGCTGAACTTGAGATCGAGCGGCTGATTGTTTTTTCTTCTGAATCTCAGGTTGAACATTTCGTCCGATACAGTGTCACGCTTTTGCTTGAAGACGAGTTTGTTCTGTCCCGATTTCAGCGGCAGAGCAAATCCGGCAATATCCTTGCCTTTGGATATTTCAGCTCCGTCCAGCAGCGCCTCTGTTTCAAACCCGCTTCTGTAGTCCATGTAGATTGTATCGGGGTTGAGCAGGAAATCGGTCCTGTCCTGAGGAGAGTTGATATAGACCACAAACTCACAGTCTCCCTGCTCGATAGACCTCTTATACTTTAGGTCAAACTCTGAGAGATTGCCGTCTTTTATGAGCAGGCTTTTCTTGAGCCCGTTGTCGTAGATGGTAACGCTTTCGTCTACCTCTCCGCTCTGGAGCCGCAACCCCAGGTTGGTCAGAATCTTTTTGCCGATAACCCTAACCTTGTCATTGTCGTTGGTTATATCCAGCTGGTTGATATAGACATTCATACCGTTGAAGGGCAGATAGCATATCAAGGTCAGATTAGGATTGGCGTTAAGCTCAGTGCGGCGGATGGTGACAAGTTTGCGATCCTCTCCGATGTTGTTCCATGCTCTCCAGTCTATGTCGGGTGTTATGGCTATGCTTTCGCATTTGTTGTAGTCATGTATGGTTATGGGGTTTTTGCTGACCGCAAAGAGGTTGGAGGGATCTGCTCCATACAGATCGGACGCCAAAACAGAGTCGGTTGTGCGGTCATAATCCCATAGTCTGAATTGATATACATTCTTTTCGGTCACATTAAAGAAACAGAGCATCTGTTTGGGAATGTTCTCATCCTTTAGACCGAATATATAGAGATTCTCGGCATTGTCACAGGTCAGTTCGTTGACATATTCGCATTTAACGCTGCCGTCTGCTATTATGACCTCTTTGTCTCTGAGCCTTTTGATGGCGGGTTTGTCGGAGGGTGAAACAAGGCTGAACTCAAGACCGACAGACTTGAGATATGTATACAGCTCTGAATCCTCATCGGTTATAACAACGCAATCGGTCAGTTCTTCGGCTTGACTGCTTAGATACTCTATGGCATTTGCGGCAAGCTGCAGCATAACGGGATCGCCCATATCGTCCCAAACCATAGTGGATGCTATGTAGGGCTGATTCTCTCCGATCAGCTCGGTTACGACAGGCTCACCGTTTCCGTTGGTTATGAGCTGGAGGGTGTTGCCGCCAATATCGGCCTTCATACATCTTCTTGCAAACAGCTCTTCCACCCGTGCCATCAGGTCAAATTCGGTTAGGTTTTGGTCAATGTTGTATTCTATATCGGTAAAGAACCCCTTCTTGACTATCTTGTCCTGTATCTTGCCCATCAGACGGGGATTGCCGCAGGTAAAGTCGATAACAGGGGTGGTTCCGGCTGTGATTTTGTCATAGAGCTGACCCGAAAGACCATCATAGATCATAACGGCGGCATACTTGTCATCAGCAAAGTCGGTTATTTTTTCAAAGCCATCGAGATCTATCTCGGCATTGCCCGCTACCGCTATCTTGCCATGCCGCTTGACACTGTCCAGCAAATACTCTTTGTTGAATATCTTCACATCCGTACTGTCTGTATAGACCGTTTGACCGTCACGAACGAGGGAGAGAACAAGTCTGTATTCCTCAACCTCCTCTGCATTGGGGGTGTCAAACTCTATATCCTCAAGAACATACTCAACAGCTCCGATGCTAATATCCTTGGATGACTTGGATATTACATTCTCACCGTCATATAACCATGTGTATAATTTATAGTCGTTATCGCTCTTTGTATCATTAAAGATCGAGATTCTCATGGATGCTTTTTCGTTTGAATAGAAAGCCCGTCTCTCGCTCTCAAAGAATGTTCTCTCGGTTATCCAGGCTTCCTTTACCCAGCGGAAAAGCACAGACGGCTCATAGTCGGGCAGATCGGGATCATATCCGGCGTTGATGGTGGTCATGTATTCTCCGATCTTGCCGATCTTTACACCCGGAGTGGTATAGTCCTCATACTTGAGTATTCTCTCGGTGTATCTCTGCGGCTTGAGCGCATAGTAAGCGATGTTGAACACACAGACCTGAGCTGCCCATTTACGCTGATGCTTGAGCGCCTCAAACACCTCTTTGCCTATTCCGTCTAGGCGGTTATGTGCAGAGTAGAAGGTATCCTGACCACGGTAATGGCTGGCAACGGCGGGTGTGGAGTAATACATACTACCCATCTCGCCGATTGTGACAGGCTTGTCTGTTTCGGGCCCGTGGATACCGGGATAATGCAGTGAATAGAGATCGCAGGATCCGCCTAAGTCACGGCTGCCATCGGCGCTTACAAGGCGGGAGTCGTCAAACCTGCGAGCGTGTTCCGCTATGGGTTTGAGTTTTTCCACAAGCTCGTTTACATCCTTGACCGCCTTGTCGTGGCTAACCCCGTATGCCATCATACATTCGTTCTCAACGCTCCATACGATTACAGACGGATGGTTGCGGTCACGTTTTACCATCCGTTCAACATGGAGCTTGCAGTTGTCGATAAACTTGTCGGAGTGGTGGAATTTGCAGTGGGACGCCCATATGGATGATTCGTCTACTATAAGCATACCCTCTTCATCAGCTACATTCAGGAACAGCTCAGGATATACCTGTGCATGGAGCCTAACGCAGTTTCCGTTGGCCTCTTTAACCGCTTTGTACCACTTGCTTGCGTATTCTTCGTTCTGATACATAAAGCCGAAATAGTGCCATCCGTCCTGCCGCAAACGAACGGGGTATCCGTTGAGATAGACCTTTTTGCCCCGCACCTCTATGCTCCTGAATCCGAAACGCACCGTCTTGGAATCTAAGACCTGTCCGTCCTTGCTTACCGCTACCGTTATATAGTAGAGATTTGGTGATTCATCAGACCATAGTTTGATTTGGTCTTTGTATGCGGAATAGTCAAAGGCATAGTCAAGAACAAAACCGTCGGCCTTTATCTCGACTGAGGTTGACTTAAAATCAAACTCCTTATCGCCCTTGTATTCTTTTAGTTTATAGCTAACCATTGCACCATCGGGAAATACGCCCTCAAACTCTGTCTTTACCTTGCAGGATGTGCTGAATATATCGGTCGTGACAAAAACATCCTTGATGTGACTGCGGGGATATGTATTAAGGAAGACATCCTGCCAGATTCCGGTCGCCGATTCGCCCCAGAATGAGCCTACGGGATATTCGAGCTTGTTGCGGCCGTCCGCCTGATACTGGAAGCACATAGCGTTTTTAGCGCCGATGATAACCTCGTTGTTTTTGCCGAACTCTATGTAATCGTTTATCTCAAATTCAAAGGGCAGGAATCCGTCACAGTCTGTATAGGCAAGCTTTCTATTGATATAGCACTCTGAATAGAAGAGGACAGCGTCAAATTTCATCGTGACCTTGCGATCCTTCCATTCTTCGGGGATAAAGAACTCTCTGCGGTAGAATCCTCCTCTTGATTCGGTCCACTCAGACGGATACTCAGGAAACAGGTTGGATTCTCCTCCCTTGAGTATGACATTCTCACCGCCGACGTTTCTGGTCTGAACCTGCTCAAAAGCATTGATGTTGAATGGTGACGGAACTAATATCTTAGTATCGTCATAACTCTGGGGTAGTTTTGTTAGATCACAGTCGGGACAGAGGGCAAAATCCCAATATCCGTTTAGACAAATCGTTTCTCTGCTCATAAAATACACCTTTCTTCCTTGCGGAATTATAATAATACCTTAACCTTATCATAAAGCCTTAATATAATCAAGGGTTTTTGGAAAAATAAATCTAAGATCTGCAGGAAACACACATAGGACGGTACGCACGGGGTGCGTACCCTACGGAAAAAACACCCGCCGCTGCGGCGGCACCCTCTTTGCGAAAGAGGGCAGGGGCTTGAACAATGAATTAGCATAAAACAGTCTTGACATTCAGGAGTATTTCCCGTATAATATTACTATAGTAGATTGTCGAGGGGTGGTGTGTATGAAAAAGAAAGTTTTGGCAACATTAGTTGCGGCGATGGTGCTGATGAGTATGGTTGCGGGATGCGGCTATGTGGATCCGGATTTATACGACCCTGATGATGATGACGATGACAGAGGTGCGTTTGAGATTGTCTATGTGGATCCTGTGGATCTTGTGTTTGAGCATACACCTACGATGGACGAAAATTTTGAAGATGATACAGTTCTTGTTACATTTTACAATAGGTACAGCGAGGTGAATAAAGAATATACGCCGGAATATTTCAATATACCCCATGAGGGAATAAGATTTGAATCTGTAACAGATTTGACCTATGTTAATAGTGATAGAGTTGTCGACATGGATAGGTTTACGCAAATACTATCTTTAAAACTTAAAACACCGGGAAAAGAAAATGTTATAAGAGCTGTAGCTCTCTTAAAACAACATGAAAAACTAAAATTTGCTCAACCAAATTATATTTATGATATTGAATATGATATATAAGATTGAGATTAAGGAATTAGAGGCAGGGGTTTGAAATTTCAAGCCCCTGCCCTCTTTCGTAAAGAGGGTGCCGCCGCAGCGGCGGGTGTTTTTCCCCGAAACGCCCTCTCAGTCGGCGTTGCCGCCGACAGCTCTCCCAAAGGGAGAGCCAAG
>WRME01000129.1 GCA_009777275.1 Oscillospiraceae bacterium | reverse complement strand
GTTTTCTCCGTGGCAACCGCAAATTCTGTCCGTCACCTTGGCTCTCCCTTTGGGAGAGGTGTCACGCCGTGGCGTGACGGAGAGGGCAACAAACAAAGAAAGGAGATCAACCATGACCCGGATTTCATTACATTCCAACAATGACGGTACCTATGACGTTATAGTAAACTATGAGCGGGATTCTGCCGAGTTTGCGGCCGACTTCTTTTCACGGGATAATGCTAAGCAAATATGGAACAGCCTGTCTGCATACATGAGAGAAAAAGCGGGCAATGCTGCGGTGCGGACGGTAAAGATTGCGGTTGGGGGCGTTATCGTGGCCGCGGTTCCGTTTGCGGGATTGTTCGGAGGGTTATCGGCGGGCAAATTCAACATGAGCTATATCTACTTCGGCACTCACGCACAGCAGGTATCCTATGCTATGAACGCTAAGAACTCGCTCAACACGGTTGCTCCGAGTTATTTTGACATAAACAAAGACGGCTCGTTAAAGCTAAACCTCGTCAATACGGGGCTGACGGCATCCATGCGGGAACAGGGTATCAAGGTAGTACCGTTTTTGAGCAACCATTGGGACAGACAGGCGGGCATCAACTTTTTGGCTAACTATGAGAGCATGGCGGCGGAGCTTGCAAACCTGATAGAGACATACGGGTTTGACGGGATAAATGTCGATATAGAAAATGTCACCCATACCGAACGGGATCTGCATACAGAGTTTGTAGCATCGCTTAGGGCGAAAATCCCCCCGCACAAGGAGGTATCGGTTGCTGTTGCGGCAAATCCCAAGGGCTGGACTACAGGCTGGCACGGTTCGTATGACTATGCCGCTCTCGGCAGACAGGCCGACTATCTTATGCTGATGACATATGACGAGCATTATCAAGGCGGAACTCCCGGCCCTGTTGCGAGTTACGGGTTTGTGGAGGATTCGATAGTATATGCGTTAAAAGAGGTTCCGAAAGAAAAAATAGTGATCGGGATGGCGTTTTTCGGCAGGATATGGAGCGACAGCGGATTTTCCGGAGAGGGTCTGAGCATGGTAACGGCCGAGAAGCTGATAGCCGATTACCGAGCATCGGTGGAATACGACACCCATACAAAATCGATGGTAGCGCGGTTTACCGTGCAGGGCGATTCTCCTGTCAATAAAATCGGATCTAAGCCGCTGACCCCCGGCTCCTATACGCTGTGGTATGAAAACGACAGGACAATCGCAGAAAAACTGGAGCTCGTCCATAAATACGACCTCAAGGGGGCCGGTTCATGGGCTTTGGGTCAAGAGCTGCCTACCATATGGAACAGCTACCATGCCGCTCTTAATGGGACAGCCATTCCCGACATATCTGCAAATATAGCGATAAACACACCGCCCGCCGACACGACCGTCTCTTCCTCCGCATCCCGCACATCGGCAGATACAACCCCGTCATCAGCGCCGATTGCCGAGATAGAGCCGGAGTCTGAATCTGAATCGGAAACACAAGAATTGGAGCAGCAGATTGCCGAACAAGCAGATGAAATCATACTATTCGATGAAAGCGTAACGGCCGTTGTAAGCGACGACACCCCCGTTTGGGACGGAACGGGTGAGGGAGCGGGAATCATCGGGATTCTGGGACGTGCGGCTGTCATCACGATAATTGGAGGAGCGGGGGTTTTCGCCGTGATACGCTATCGGAATGAACTGGGGTTTGTGAGGAGGGAAAATCTGCAATAACCACGGGCGGCAGATTGCCGCCCCTACCGTAATTTGCGGGATTACACATAGGACGGTACGCACAGGGGTGCGTACCCTACAGGGCTTGTAATTACAACATTTCGTGTCTTTCGTGCTTTTCGTGGTTTCGTTCTCCGTAATTGTCAATTGTACATTGTCAACTGTTAATTGTCATCACCTCTCTACTCAGCAGGAGTATTGCTATGAGATTTACCAGCATCATAACGCCGTTGAGGATGTCGGATATGCCCCATATCAGCTGAAGATTGGTGACGGCTCCTGCTATTATAACGGCGATAAATACAGATTTGTATATATTAACGGTCCGTCTGCCGTCTGCGATATATTCCATGCTCTTGACCCCGTAATATGACCAGCTCAGCATGGTGGCAAAGGCGAAGAGAGCCGTCGATAGTGCGATAAGTTTGGAGGCAGAATCTCCCAGCGACATGGTAAAGGCGGACATCGTGAGGGATGCTCCGTCGGCGCCGCTATTCCACAGTCCCGATGTGATGATAACAAGCGCCGTTACACTGCACATAACTATAGTGTCGAAAAACACCTCGAATATGCCCCACATCCCTTGCTTTGACGGACTTTCCGTATCGGCGGAGGCATGGGCTATGGGTGCGGAACCAAGTCCCGCTTCGTTAGCGAATATACCGCGGGCTACCCCGAATCTCATGGCTATCAAGTATCCTGCGACACCTCCGCCTGCCGCCCTTATGTCAAATGCGTGTCTGAATATAGTCGAGAATGCCTCAGGGATTTTGCCGATATTTATGACCAATACCGCAACTCCGCATATCATATATGACAATGCCATCAGCGGAACCAGTTTTTCCGAAACCCTGCCTATACGTTTCATCCCGCCTATGATAACAAATGCCGCAAGAGCAGCCATTACCGCCCCTGTTACAAATGTGTTTATGCCAAAGGTGCTGCTCAGAGCCTCTGCGGCCGAATTTGACTGTGCCATGTTCCCTATGCCGAAAGACGCCAAGACGCATGACCCCGCAAAAATCACGGCCGCCCATTTCGCCTTTAGTCCTTTTTCTATGTAATACATCGGGCCGCCGCTATATTCACCGTCCTTGCTCAGACTGCGGTATTTGACCGCAAGAGCGACCTCGGCATATTTGACCATCATCCCGAAAAATGCGCTCACCCACATCCAGAATATCGCTCCTGGTCCTCCTCCCGCTATCGCCGTTGAAACGCCGACTATGTTCCCCGTTCCCAGCGTTCCCGCCAGCGCCGTTGTCATGGCCTGAAAGGGGGTTAGCGCTCCCTTCTCGGCCTTGCCGCTCCTGCGGAACAGACTGCCTGCCGTATTCCGCCAAATATCCCCTATACGGGTTATCGGGAAAAACTTTGTTATCACAGTGAAATACACCCCTGCCCCAACAATCAGGAGTATGACAAACGGCCCCCATATAACAGCATTTATCCTCTCTACAAAACCCTGAAACATTTCTGAATATCTACCCACAACATCTCTCCGTATTTTATATTTGTCCGCTATTATCAAACATATGTTCGGCACAGGAATTTAGAAGTGATTTTTGGGGAAGTTTCTCCTTTCAACCACGAAATACACGAAAACCACGAAAGGGAAGACCACCCCGCCGTAGAGGTAATCACGGAGAAAAACACCCGCCCTTGCGAGGGCACCCTCTTTGCGAAAGAGGGTGGGGGCTTGAAATTATAGTAGGGTATGCACCCCCGTGCATACCGCCCTTTGCGGCAACGCCGACTGAGAGGGCATTTCGGGGCAGACCACCCCGTCAAACACTATCGCAACTGTGTTGCGAGTGTTTGCCACCCCTCCTCAGAGGGGAATTGGAAATTATAGTATGCAAGCCCCATTCCCCTCTGGGGAGGGGTGCCGCCGCAGCGGCGGGGTGGTCTTCCTTTGGCGCCCTCGCAGCGGCGGGTGTTTTTCTCCGTGGTTATCACAAATTTTGTCCATCACCTTGCCTCTCCCTTTGGGAGAGGTGTCATGCGTTAGCATGACGGAGAGGGCGTGACGGTCATGTCAAAAAAACCCCTTGAATTACTCAATTATCTATGCTATAATAAACATATAGATTGCATCGTAACTATATAATGCAATCGTAACAAATCCAAAAAATCACAGGGAGATAATAAAAATGAGTAAACAAATTTTATCCAAATCTTTGGCATGGGCGCTGACCTTTACACTGATGCTGAGCATGATACCCGGGTTAGCTATGGCTTGGGGAGATGAAACTACAATCGCCGAGATTTTCCCCGATCCGAATCTTGCCGACGCCGTAGCATCGGCACTGAGCAAGGATGTCGCCGATTTTGTGACCAAACAGGAGCTTGATTCCATAAGAACCTTAGAGACAAAGGCGGTGGGTAAAAATATCGAGGACATTACGGGCGTTGAGAATCTATCCGGGATAAGGGAACTGCGGCTGGACGATAATATGATAACAGACCTAACTCCGCTTGCGGGATTGTCCGAGTTGAGATGGCTCCATCTAAGCGACAATCAAATCAGCAATATAGATTCTGTGGCGGGATTGTCCGAATTGAGATGGTTGCTTTTAGGCTACAACACGGTTAGCGATCTAACTCCGATTGCGGGACTGCTGAATCTGAACCAACTGTGGATGGGCAACAACCAAATCAGCGACATCACCCCTGTTGCGGGATTAACGGATCTTGAGTACCTAAGTCTCGGAAACAACAGGGTTGCCGACATATCGGCTGTGTCGGGACTGTCTAAATTAAAATACCTTTGGCTGGACGAAAACAACATCAGCAGCATCGGAGCGTTATCCGCCCTGACGGCACTGGAAACTCTGGCGTTAAGAAAAAACCAAATAGCCGACATAACCCCGCTTGCCGCTCTTAACAAACTGCATGAGCTGCATCTGTCCGATCAATCGATCACTCTGGATTATGTTACAATCGACACCGCTACCGAATTTGCCGCCAAGAACATAGCCGGAACAAACCTACCCCTCTCTCTGCAAAACAGCGGCAGCTATGAAAACAATATGCTGTCCTGGACAGAGACGGGAACAAATCTGGCAAGCTGGGGAACTCAGGTGTCGATCGGAGGAACCAACGCAACCTTCAGCGGAACCCTGTCGCAAAAGACCCGTGACCCATTCACCGTCAAAGACATTCTCGCTATCCGTGACCACATTCTCGGCAAAACCCCGCTCCCCGCAATCGAGCGCACCATGATGGACGTAAACAAAGACGGGATTATAAACATATTCGATATGCTGGTTATGAGGGATGGGATTCTCCGTAGGAGAATCAATGCAGAATTAAGAATGCAGAATGCAGAATTATAATGCCGACTGAGAGGGCATTTTAAGGCAGACCACCCCGTCAAACACTATCGCAACTTTGTTGCGAGTGTTTGCCACCCCTCCCCAGAGGGGAATTAGAAATTATGGTATGCAAGTCCCATCCCCCTCTGGGGAGGGGTGCCGCCGCAGCGGCGGGGTGGTCT
>WRME01000128.1 GCA_009777275.1 Oscillospiraceae bacterium | reverse complement strand
GCCGCTGCGGCGGCCCCCCTCCCCAGAGGGGAATGGGGGCTTGCATACTATAATTTCCAATTCCCCTCTGGGGAGGGGTGGCAAACACTCGCAACAAAGTTGCGATAGTGTTTGACGGGGTGGTCTGCCTGTAAGGGATATGGAGATTGGGATTAGGTGGTAGGGGCGGCAACCTGCCGCCCGTGTTCATCATAGCATGACGGAGAGGGCGTTGTGTTCGCATTAAAAAAACTCTTGCAAAATATAATGTTAGGGGTTATAATAATAAAAAAACTCCTTTGTGTTGATCTGCAAAGGGGGTTTGGGGTGTGTCTATGTCGTATTTGGAAGTGATTTTGCAGGCGATACTGCAGGGATTTACAGAGTTTTTGCCTATATCGAGTTCCGGTCATCTTTCGGTAGCTCAGTATTTTATGGGGACCGAGAGTGAATCACGGGTGATGTTTATATTAGTAGTACATATCGGAACGCTCATTGCGGTGTTTGCGGCATTCCGCAAGCTGATAATAAAGCTAATAGCAGAGACAGGACGGCTGATACGGGATCTTGTTACGCTAAAGTTTTCGTTTGAAAACATGAATCCTGAGCGTAACATGATATTTATGTTGGTGCTTGCGTTGATTCCGCTGGCTCTGTTCTATCCGTTTCGGGATTTTTTCAAGGGACTGGCTGAGGATAGCGACATCACTGTAGAGGGTATATGCTTTCTTTTTACGGCTCTGCTGCTCTTTTTAGCGGACAAATGCGTCAAGGGCAGAAGGAGAATCGGCGATATAAATTACCGCAACGCCCTTACTATAGGTGTGTTTCAGAGTATTGCGCTACTTCCCGGCGTGTCTCGCTCAGGCTCTACAATATCTGCGGGTTTGTTTTGCGGGCTGACCAAAGAAACAGCGGTAAAATTCAGCTTTATACTGGGGATTCCGGCGATTATTGCAGGAACGCTCTCGGAAGCGGGAGATCTCTCTGCGGCATCCGAAAGCATCGGCGGCATGAAGATTATACTGGCGCTGGCGGTTTCGGCAGCCGCAGGATTTTTAGCCATAAAAGCCGTTACCTGGCTTATAAAATCAAACAAATTTTTCATATTCGCTATATACTTAGCGATATTGGGTATCGGAGTTATAATATCGGGGATTGTTGGAAAAATCATATAGCATGATATAGTAAAGGACGGTCGGAATAATTGGACATGATAAAATACTGGTTCGATTTATGCGATGATAATTTAAAATCGGCCAAGGTGTTATTCAAGGGAAAACGATATTTAGATGCAGGATTTTTTTGTCATCAAATTGCAGAAAAAGCATTGAAAGCAGTTATTTCATATAACACCGCTGAAATTCCTCCTTACATTCATAAACTAAAAAGACTATCGGATATAGGAAACATAACAGACCAATTATCCGAAGAACAAATAAATCTTTTGATTGAATTAGATCCGCTTAATATCGAGGCTCGCTATCCCGATTATAAGGCAAGTATCTCCAAAACTATGACAGCCGCAAAAACCAAGGAAATTATAAATAAAACGGAGGAATTTTTATGTTGGATAAAGCAAAGGTTAAATTATTAGCAAATGAATATTCCGAGGAAGTTAAGAAAATTATAAATCCTGAAAAAGTAATACTTTTCGGCTCTTATGTAAACGGAGTTCCGCACAAATGGAGCGATATTGACATAGCCGTGTTAGTAAAAAGCATTAACGATGAGGATTGGTATGATACTCGAATAAAATTACACAGTATTTGTTGGAAAAATGATAATTTCGTTGACATTGAACCTCATTTGTTAGATGAATCATGTGACCCAAGCGGTTTTGTCAAACATATAATAAAAACCGGCGAAGTTATATATCAATCAGCATAAAAAAAGGAAAAAAAATAATACAGTAAAGGAAATAAATGATGGCTGTTAAGAAAAACACACGGAATACGAATAAGAATCAACAGGCCGCTAAGGAGAAGCAATCACGGCAGCTTTGGGCTGTCGTTATGTTTGGTATCGGCTTTCTTCTGACCTTTCTCACCCTTGTTAAGGGAGTGGCTGTATGGAGATTCTTTCATAATCAGCTATTCGGAATGTTTGGGATAGCGGCATACTTTTTTGGTCCGGTTATAATTACGCTCTCTATTATGGCGAGCAGAGAGGTGTCGGTACATACTATAAAAACCAAGTTGTGGCAGGCGATAGCTCTAACCATAACCGTGTGCGGAGCCCTGCATATATTCTACAATCCTGATCTAGGAGGCGGCGGTTTTCTCGACAAACTAATAATCCTCCACACTACCGGAACCGAGCTGAAAAGCGGGGGGGTTGCAGGCTCTCTTCTCGGATGGTCGCTTTCTGCGGCATTCGGCAGCATAGGCGCGGGAGTGACCGTATTTATAATACTATTTGTACTTATCATGCTTGTTACCGAAACAACCCTTTTCAGTATTTTCAGATGGATCAAAAACATCGCAGGGCGTCTTCGAGTAGGATACGAAGATGATGACGAGGATGATGAAGATGAGGATGACGAGAAGAGCAGAAAATTTGATATAGACATTCCCTTTGACCAACCCACAAGATACCCGATGTTGAGTAAAAACATAGATATTCCTATAGACCAATATCCCGACAACTCTAAGGAACGTGCGGCAAACAAAACCGAGTATGACGAGCTGGCGAAAAAGGCCGTCACGGGTAACGCCAAGCCGGACAAGCAGACAGAGGATCAACTCAACAAAGCCGCCCGTGAATCGGGAGCGGGAAGATATACATATCCCCCCGCAGAGCTGTTAAAGAAAGCAAAACACACCAGTAACACCGATGCCAGCGAAGAGCTAAGGGCAAATGCGGCAAGATTGGTCGATACACTCAAGAGTTTCGGAGTTCAGACCCGCATTGTTGATATATCACGGGGGCCGTCGGTAACAAGGTACGAACTTCAGCCGTCTGCCGGGGTTAAGATAAGCAAGATAACAGGGCTTGCCGATGATATTGCCCTCAATCTTGCCGCCGCAGGAGTGCGTATAGAGGCGCCTATCCCGAACAAAGCGGCGGTAGGGATAGAGGTGCCTAACAAAAATGTCGATATAGTCACACTAAGAGAGATAATAGATTCTGCAAAATTTGACTCCGAAAAAAGCAGGGTTGCCGTTGCTTTGGGGCGGGACATTGCCGGAAACGCCGTAACGGCCGACCTTGCAGGGATGCCCCACGTCCTTATAGCAGGATCTACAGGCTCGGGAAAGTCGGTCTGTATAAACTCTATAATCATCAGTCTGCTCTACAAATCATCCCCCGATGATGTCCGTCTGCTTATGATAGACCCAAAGGTTGTGGAACTCGGTGTTTACAACGGTATTCCGCACCTGCTGGTTCCGGTTGTTACAGATCCTCACAAGGCAGCAGGGGCGCTCGGGTGGGCGGTTACGGAGATGCTCAACCGCTACAAGCTCTTTGCCGACAACGGAGTGAGAGACATAAAGGGATATAATAAAGCTGCTGAAAAGGACGATGAACTGTCAAAACTCCCGCAGATAGTGATATTTATAGACGAGCTTGCCGATCTTATGATGGTTGCTCCAAACGAGGTTGAGGATAACATATGCCGTCTTGCTCAGATGGCACGGGCTGCCGGAATGCACCTTGTTATAGCAACCCAGCGTCCGTCTGTAGATGTAATCACGGGTATAATCAAGGCGAACATTCCGAGCAGGATAGCCTTTGCCGTAACATCCCAGATAGATTCACGGACGATACTTGACGGGGGAGGAGCAGAAAAACTCCTCGGCAAGGGTGATATGCTCTTCTATCCTGTTGGTTATCCCAAACCGGTGAGGGTTCAGGGATGTTATGTCAGCGATAAGGAAGTAGAAGAGGTCATAGCCTATATCAAGCGGAAGGACAAGGCAGATTATAAAGATGAAATCATGGACGAAATAGAAAAACAGGCGGTTGTTGAAAAATCGTCCAAGCGAGGAAGTGCGGCCGCAGATGAATCCGAGGACGACATGATGTTTAAGGCTATCGAGTGTGTGATAGATGCCGGACAGGCATCGACCTCATATCTGCAAAGGAAGCTAAAACTGGGTTACGCACGCGCGGCGCGTCTGATGGATGAAATGGCCGAGCGGGGCATAGTAGGCGAATCCGAGGGCAGCAAACCACGCCAGGTGCTTATGACCAGAGCGCAGTTTTTAGAAATGAAGATGAATCAGGATGAGGAATAGGGAAAACAATCAACAGAAAGAAGTGGGTTTATGGAGATATTTATATTCAGCGCGATTGCGGGGATACTGGGCATGGGGCTTGGCGGGGCGGTGTCGGCTATTCTGCTAAAACGTCCGTCGGACAAGATAATGTGCTGGACGCTATCATTTGCCGCCGGAATAATGACGGGGATTGTCTGCTTTTCATTAGTACCCGAAGCCATCGCAATCTCTCATGCAGGAATCGCAATTGCGGGTTTGATTATCGGTATCATAGTTATCATGGTATTAAACAGAATCGTGGACAGACTGACAAAAAAGAGTACGGTAGATCTAACGGTCCACCATACCCATGAGGAACTTTATCATACTAACGACATCACGCAAAACAGAACAAAGATGCTGCGTTCGGGCATTATTATGTTTACGGCTATCAGTCTGCACAATCTGCCCGAGGGTATTGCGATAGGAGCGGGAGGAAGCCATGATCTGCAGTTCGGTCTGCTCATAACGCTGATGATACTGCTCCACAATCTGCCTGAGGGTATGGCCGTTTCGGCTCCTCTGCTTGCAGGCGGGCTGAACAGGTGGAAGGTGATATTCTTGACGGCGCTGTCCGGAGCTCCTACCCTTTTAGGGGGAGTTATCGGGTTATACATAGGCAACATCTCAGATGCGGCCGTCGCACTCTCCCTCTCGATAGCCGGAGGAGCAATGCTCTATGTCGTGTTCGGTGAGATCATACCCCAATCAATAGTTATGACCAAGAACCGCACCGCCACCATCGTAACCCTATCAGGGATTATCATGGGGTTAGTGCTGACGTTGATACATTAATGCCCTCTCCGTAATGCTATGATGGACACGGTATGCACGGGGGTGCATACCCTACGAAAAAAACACCCGCCGCTGCGGCGGCACCCTCTTTACGAAAGAGGGCAAGGGCTTGAACAATTGACAATGTACAATTAACAATTATTTGTAATTTCAAGCCCCTGTAACTGTCCATTGTTCATTGTAAATTGTTAATTGGCATCAGACCACCCCGTCAAACACTATCGCAACTTTGTTGCGAGTGTTTGCCACCCCTCCCCCGAGGGGAATAGGAAATTATAGTATGCAAGCCTTTATTCC
>WRME01000127.1 GCA_009777275.1 Oscillospiraceae bacterium | reverse complement strand
GTTTCCCCCCCCCCCCCAGGGGGAAATTAGAAATTATAGTAGGCAAGCCCCATCCCCCTCGGGGGAGGGGTGCCGCCGCAGCGGCGGGGTGGTCTGCTGTAGGGTGCCGCCGCAGCGGCGGGTGTTTTTCTCCAACAAAAATATTTTTTGTTGACTTGATAGCAATAATCGGATATAATATGACTATAAATGGAGGTGTTATTTGTGCATATAAAAGCTTCTGCAACCATGAGGAATAATTACAACGAAATATCTAAACTCTGCAAAGATAGCGGAGAACCCGTGTATCTCACAAAAAACGGTGAAGGTGACCTTGTGGTTATGGATATAGCTGCATTTGATCGTCGTGCAAAAGATTTAAGATTAGCGGAAAATCTGTTTTTTGTACGAGCTTCCCGTGAAAACGGTGCAAAAGGATACACACCGGAACAACTCGATGTGCTGCTTACCAAAACCATTGAAAGCACAGAACAATTATGATGAAGAAAGAATATAACGTAATTGTATCAGAAGCTGCTTTTGTAATGCTTGATACACACATGGTTTTTTTGGCAAAAGTTAGTGTAAATGCCGCAAAAAAGGCAAAAGATGAAATCCTTAAAGATATAAAATCATTAAGAGAAAATCCGCATAGATTTCCGATTTACGAAAATCCTTTTATAACAGAAACGGAATATCGCAAAATGCTTTCAGCAAAGCGTTATCTAATTTTCTATGAAATTTCAGACAAAACTGTTAATGTTGATTATATTGTAGATTGTCGTCAAAATTATGAATGGTTAATATACTAACGGTAGGGGCGGCAATCTGCCGCCCGTTGGCATAAACACGGTGTTTTTGTATCCACGGTACGCACAGGGGTGCGTACCCTACAGCGTTCGCAATAACCACGGATGACCGAGGGCGGTCATCCCTACACGTCCTCTCCGTCATGCTAACGCATGACACCTCTCCCAAAGGGAGAGGCAAGGGGACACACAGAATTTGTATAGGACACTCTTGGCTCTCCCTTTGGGAGAGCTGTCGGCGGCAACGCCGACTGAGAGGGCGTTTCGTGGCTATTGCCGACTGAGAGGGCGTCATTTCGTGTCTTTCGTGCTTTTCGTGGTTAAGAATCAACAAAAAATATTTTTATTGTAAAATACAAAACTATGATATATAATATAACAGCACTTGCACACAGATCAGAATCGAGGGATGTATATGGTGGTTATTTATATCCTGCCGAATGACAGGATGCAGACCTCAGACCAAAGAATCATCGAATGTGTAGATAGATATACAGAATCGATCCGGAGGGAGCGTCATGGCGTTTCGCTGTCGGTCGTGCGGAGCGGGAATCAAAAGCCGCAGATATTTCCCGACATTGGGGTCGGTTTTTCTGTATCACATAGCGGTAAATATTGGATATGCGCTCTTTCGGGCGGCAGGGTCGGGGTGGATCTGCAGGAACGCAGCAAAAGACACAGCAAACGCATAGCTGAGAGATATTTTCACCCGAATGAATGTGAATATATATCGGGCGGCGGTGATTTTTTTGAGGTGTGGACGGCAAAAGAGAGCTATGTAAAATACACGGGACAGGGAATCTCAGGAGGGTTTTCGTCATTCTCGGTGGTTGAGAACGGGGTTATAGCCGATAACATAGACGGTGTCTGTCTCACCCGTGTTTCGTTTGACCCGAATTATTCCCTTTGTCTGTGTGCTGATGAAAACGAGGTGATGACGGTATGAGAGTGATTACGGGGCTCGCAAGAGGTGTAAAGCTAATCACCCTTACAGGTGAAGAAACCCGCCCTACCAACAGCAGAGTTAAGGAAGGCGTATTTAGCGCGATCAATCATCTTCTGCATGGGGCGGAGGTTCTCGATCTTTTTGCCGGCTCCGGTCAAATGGGAATCGAGGCGCTCAGCCGAGGGGCAAAAAGATGCGTCTTTGTCGATAACAATCCGAATGCTGTCGATATAATCAAAAAAAACCTTGTCAAAACAAGGTTTGAGAATGTCAGGGTTGTGCAGTCTGATTACCGCAGGTACCTCAAGAGCTGTGATGAAAAATTCGACATTGTGTTTATCGACCCGCCCTTCGGATCGGATGCGGATAGGAAATCTCTCAAACTTCTCCCCGATATTCTCAGCCATAATGCAACGGTGATACACGAACACAGTTCCGATATGACGGCATACGATGATGCTTTGGAAATCCATAAAGAATATAAATACGGACGGATAATAATAACCGTTTACAGGAGGCATACCACATGAAAACAGCAGTATACCCGGGGAGTTTTGACCCCATCACCAACGGACATATGGACATTCTGACACGCTCGTGCGGATTGTTTGACAAGGTGTATATACTTGTATCGGACAATCCCGATAAACGATGCTTCTTTTCTACCGAGGAAAGGGTTTCGCTCATCAGCGATGCGGCATCGCATCTGAAGAATGCTGAAATAGCCGTACTCAAGGGATTGCTTGCAGATTTTGTAAGCAAAGCAAATGCACAAGCGATCGTAAGAGGATTGCGGGCTGTGTCCGATTTTGAGTATGAGTTTCAGATGGCGCTGGCAAACAGAGAGCTGAATCCCAAGGCTGAGACGGTCTTTCTCAGCGCTAACAGCAGTCATACATTTCTGAGTTCCAGTCTTGTACGGCAGATCGCCTCTCTGGGTGGTAATATCGCCCCGTTTGTTCCCGATTCTATCCTGTCAAAGGTAATGGAAAAGTTTGGCCAATCATCTTAATGTTCCTGATCCGGTACCGTTTTTCCTAACATAGTATATCTCGCTGTTATCGTAAAAATACACCCAATCCCCGGCAATCGACAGACTTTTGACTGCCGGATTATTTGCGTAGTTTGCATTGGTTAGTCTGGTTGGGTTTGTTCCGTCCGGACGAACCCTGAAAACTCCTGCGAGTTCGTAATAATATATCCATCCGTCATCTGCGGCATTTATGACCAGCGGATTTTTGTCGGCAAGCACCTGTCGGCCCGTTCCGTCTGCACCCGCCGCTACAAGATTCTCACCGTCTGAGTAATACACCCGTCCGCCCGCAGCGTTTATACTGCCATTTACGGCCATGTCAACAATTCTTGACAGACCTGTTCCGTCTGTTCTGATTCTATTGATACCGCCATCGCCCCAATAGTATATCCATCCGTTGTCGATGACCGATACGGGTATGGGAGAACCGTGGAGCGTTACCCTGTCGGTACCGTCGGTATTCATTCTGTAGAGAGCGTCGGCCGTGAAATATATATGATTGTCGATAACATTGATTGACGTCACGCCTGTCGCAAGGTCTTGCTTGTTACTGCCGTTGATTCTCATTTTGACCAGGATTCCGTCGTCTGCGATATAATAAACCCAGTTATCCAGGACATTTATGCTCTTGGCTGTTTCGTTGGTTATCTGGGTATTGGCAGCTCCTATCGCCCTCATTCTGTGTAGTCCGCCGTTTACCGGACCACGGTAGTGTATCAATCCGTTCTTCTCCGCCATGTAACCGCCGTTTGCAAGATTCCCGGAATTGTTACCCCGTCTGTCGGAATCTCTGCTGCCGCCCTGCTGATCCGGCGCCGATTCTGTCCGTGAGGGTGACTGTGCCGCCGTTGCTTGGGAGGCAGATTCGCTGACGCTCTCGGATATATCAGGCAGGTCAAAGCTGGGCAGACCTCTGCCGCCGCCGCTTGTTTGCGGCATTTCAAAGCCGACCTCGGATCTGTCGCAGGATAATATAATAGGAATTGTTATGGCAACAGCCGCCAACAGGCAAATATATTTTTTCATTATCAACAGTCCTTTACTTTATATCTCGCCCCATATAAATAATATTCCCAAAGCGGCGTTAAAAACCCCGCTCATCACAAGCATGAATATACGGGAGCGTTTGGATTGTATCGAATTTGCCGACAATCCCAACAGCAGACATGATACTATCAAGCCTATGAATATCACTATCGAAAATACCGCCAGAGGCTCCTTTGCCGTTTCGGCAAATCTCTCGATAACCAGCTTATACAACAGATTCACAAGCGGAATAACCGCCAGTGATGCCGTTGACAGTGCATATGTCCTACGCTTGGTACGCAGAAATATAAAGGTCATTGTTACTACTAATATTATTATTGTTATTGATTCTACCATTTATTATACCTCGATTTTATTGTATTACCGCCTTTACCTTTGCTACACGTCTGTCCTTCATGTGCAGTACGATAAATTCTACATTTTTATAGATAACCCTCGGGCGTTCCTTTTCGCCCGGTATTTTGCCGAGCAGGTCTGTTATAAATCCTCCGACCGTGTCATAATCATCGCTTTCGGGTATCTCTATACCCAAACACTCCGATACTTCGTCAAGATCGGCCGATCCGTCCAAGATAAATATATTCTCGCTAACCTTGCGTACCCTGTCTTCCTCCATGTCGTATTCATCCTGTATATTGCCGACTATTGCCTCCACTACGTCCTCTATGGTCACGATTCCGGCTGTACCGCCGTATTCGTCAACAACGACCGCCATGTGGGTTTTTCCTTTGGAGAAAAGCTCAAACAGATCCTTGCATCGTTTGCTCTCGGGAACATACGGGATTCCTCGTATGTATTTTTTTAGATTATCATCCTGCTCAAAGGTTTTTCCTATATAACCGATCAGATCCTTTATATAAATCATGCCGACAATGCTGTCTATATCATCCTCATAGAGCGGAATACGGGAAAATCCCTCCTTAACCGCAAGTTCCACAACCTCGCCAATACTGCTGCCAACCGATGCCGCCGTTATCTTGGTTCTGTGTACCATCAGCTCGCCCGCCGTCAGGTCGTCAAACTCAAGCACGTTGTTGATCATTTCCTTTTGGTTTTCTTCTATAAATCCCTTTTCTTCGCCTTCGTCCACAAGCAGACGTATCTTATCCTCGGTTATGTTCCCTTTTTTCTTTTGGGGCGAATTTTTGAACAAACGCGAAAGCGTTCGGCTTAAAGCATCGTCCCTACTGTCACTTTCCATGACCAAACCTCCATTTGTTATTTTATATCTATATTACCACATTTTTGTATAATGTCAAGAGAAAAGAAAAACACCCGCCGCTGCGGTAGCCACGGTACGCACAGGGGTGCGTACCCTACAGCCCTCTCAGTCGGCGTTGCCGCCGACAGCTCTCCCAAAGGGAGAGGCAAGGTGACGAACAATTAACAGTTGACAATGTACAATTGACAATTATTTGTAATTTAAAGCCCCCGTAACTGTCCATTGTTCATTGTAAATTGTCAATTGCAGCAGACCACCCCGTCAAACACTATCGCAACTTTGTTGCGAGTGTTTGCCACCCCTCCCCAGAGGGGAATTGGAAATTATAGT
>WRME01000126.1 GCA_009777275.1 Oscillospiraceae bacterium | reverse complement strand
GGGGAATAGGGGCTTGCATACTATAATTTCCAATTCCCCTCTGGGGAGGGGTGGCAAACACTCGCAACAAAGTTGCGATAGTGTTTGACGGGGTGGTCACGATACAATTGACAATTAACAATGAACAATGGACAGTTACGGGAGCCTAAAATTTCAAGCCCCTGCCCTCTTTCGTAAAGAGGGTGCCGCCGCAGCGGCGGGTGTTTTTCCCGTGGTTATAGCAAATCCTGTGGGTATTCTTGGCTCTCCCTTTGGGAGAGCTGTCGGCGGCAACGCCGACTGAGAGGGCCGTAGGGATGACCACGGTCATCCGTGGTTACCATAAATGCGGTGTTTTTCCCCTTTTCGTGATTTTAGTGTATTTCGTGGTTAAAAGAGATAATAGAGGAGTTATATAATATGATGAACAAGCGACAAATCGAAAGATTGACGGGCAAACAGAACAAGTTTGCCGAAAGACTGCGCGAACTGATGTTTATAGAGATAGACAGGCTGGATGTGGAGGCGTTCGAGACATTCGACAAGCTCGACAAGGCTCCGGATGTTTCCTATAAGAAGATCAAGCCGGGGCATAAATGGGGCGCCGAGAGGATCTACTGCTGGTTCAAGACTGCATACGAGGTTCCCGCAGAATATGCGGGGGTAGACCTGTATCTGCTGCCCGAATCGGACGGAATAGAGGGTCTGCTATTTGTCAACGGGGTTCCGTTTACAAACTTTGCGGGCAAATCATCGGTTGCTCTGCACAGCAGCCATCATTGCAAGGTGTTTGCACATTCGCCCAAAGCGGGAGAGGTCTACAATCTTGACCTAGAGGTATACGCAGGACACAACGGCGAGGGATCCTCACCCTTTGAAAACGCACGGACAAGGAGCTACGACCTTACGGCAAACGAGTTTAAGGTCTGTATCAAAGACGAGTTGGTCAGTGCGTTTTATTATGACCTGAGGACGCTCCAGTCGCTCTATGAGGTTTTAGACGAGGATAGTTTCAGACGGGCGGAGTTGACCAACACATTTGTCGATCTGCATGATGTCCTCTACTATTCTATGGAAAACATAGACAGACAGACACTTGAGGAATCATTGCGTAAAGGCCGAGAGATCATGGCTCCCGTTCTTGCCAAAAAGAACGGCGACTCTGCCCCTGCGGCAGGAATAACAGGACACTCACACATGGACACTGCCTGGCACTGGGAGATAGACGAGACGATAAAAAAATGCGCAAGGACATTCTCTAACCAAATCAGCCTGATGGACAGATACCCCGAATATAGATTTATGCAAAGCTCAGCCGCCCATCTGAGATTTATAGAAATACATTACCCCGAGCTGTTTGAGAAGATCAAGCAAAAGGTACTTGAGGGCAGATATGAGCCCAACGGCGGCGTCTGGATAGAATGTGACTGCAACATCACAAGCGGGGAGTTCTTCATCAGGCATTTCTTGTGGGGGCAGAATTATACAAGAAAGCACTTTGGCTATACCTCAAACTCATTCTTTCTTCCCGATACATTCGGATACAGCGCCGCCCTCCCGCAGATAATGAAGGGATGCGAAATAGATTATTTCCTCACAACCAAGATAAGCTGGAGTGATACCAACAAGTTCCCCTATGACACATTCTATTGGGAGGGTATCGACGGCACCAAGGTCTTTACCCATTTTAACAAACTGGTTGCCCCGCTGATGCCCAAGGATGTATACGGAGTTATCGACAAGATAGCCCAGAAAGAGGTTACTAACCAAAGACTGCTGACATACGGCAGGGGCGACGGCGGCGGAGGCCCTGAGGATTATATGCCCGAGATTGCCCGCAGAATGGCCGATCTTGACGGATGCCCCAAGACATACCACATATCGGTGGCGGATTTTATGACAAATCTCGAGCAGAACGCCATACGTCCAAACACCTACCGAGGCGAACTCTATCTCGAGGGACACAGGGGAACACTAACAAGCCAGCACAATATCAAACGCAACAACCGCAAGGCCGAGATAGCTATACGCAACGCAGAGCTGTTCACGGTTGCGGATGCTATCAAGAACCGCAAAAAGGCATCGAGCAAGGAGATCGCCCCGCTGGTTGAGACATTGCTGATAAACCAGTTCCACGATATACTCCCGGGAACATCTATAGAGCCTGTCCATGTGAGAAGCGTTACCGAGACAACCGAGATAATCGAGAAGTCGGGTAAGATAGTAAAACGTATGCTAAAGCCGAGCGAAGACAGCCCCGATAACAAGGTAACGGTCATAAATCCGCTCTCCTTTGAGCGGGGAGACTGTTTTGAGATAGAACTTGGGACTGCCGACAGATATGTCGAAGAAGACTGCAACCAGCAGATTATTACCAAGATAGACGGCAGCAGGGTGTTGCGTGTATCGGGGGTAAAGCTGGGAGCATTTGCGGGCAGGGTCTTTACATTGACCGATCAAAAGCCCGCAGAGGTGTCGCCATTTGTATTTGCAGACAAAACCCTCACAACACCCTATGCAAAGGTTATCTTTGACGACAACGGCTACATCAGTTCCTTTACAGACACCCGCACAGGCAGAGAACTCAGAGGAGGCAAGAGCCTAAATACATTCCTGTTTGGTGAGGATGTCCCCTTAGCATGGGACAACTGGGATATAGACGCCGACACAGAGTACAAACTGCGTGACAGCGTAAAGCTGACATCCTTTGAGATAGCCGCCAACGGATCGGTAGAGTTTAGAATCAGGATAAAGTATGCTGTTTCTGACAAGACCGAACTCACTCAGGACATGGTTTTCTACACAGACAGTCCCCGTGTTGACTTTGAGTCGGTCATAGACTGGAATGACAAGCACAGACTTCTCAAGGTCTTGTTTGACACGACCGTCAAGACAGACTATGCCACCCAAGAGATACAATACGGCAATGTTAAACGACCCACCAACAGGAACACCACTATAGAACAGGCAAGGTTTGAGATATGCAACCACAAGTATACCGATCTGTCCGAGCCTGAATACGGGGTTGCCCTGCTTAACGACTGTAAATACGGAGTTAGCATAAACGACAGGGCAATAGCCCTTACCCTGCACAAGGGCGGGTGCAAGCCCGATGCCAGAGGAGACAGCGGTCTGCATGAGTTTGTCTATTCATTCTATCCGCACACAGGCGCGTTCGGCAGCGACACGGTACAGGAGAGCTATTGTCTTAACAATCCTGCAATAGCTGCGGAGGGCGTTGTGTGGATTCCCGAGCTTGTATCGGTGCAGTCGCCCAATATCATTATAGAAACAATCAAACCCTGCGAGCAGAACAGCCATGCCTACATCGTGCGAATGTACGAAAGCACGGGCGCCTATACATCCACGAAAATGACCGCAAGCGCCCGATCGGTATGTCAGACAAATATGCTTGAGAAACCGATAACAGGAATACTCGATTTCAACGAGATAACCCACGATTTTAAACCCTTTGAAATAAAAACATTCAAAGTGGAATATATGTTTGGAGGAATAGAACCCGTGATTAACAATGATGACAAGGCAGCACCCCCGATCTTTGCACCGCAGACCGAGCAGAACAACCTGATAGGAAAGGCAGTATCAGGCTATCAGCTATGGTTTAAAGCAAGCCAAGACCTAACCCAGGGATGGCGGCACTGGAGCCGCAAAAGCGCACCCGGCAACGGCAATCTCTCTGTAGAGATGTTTCCCGACATCTCCGAGTATCCTGACAGCCTTATGTACAAGACAAACATGAGCAATCTGGGCAACGGCAAACCCGCAAAACTCTACAACTCTACAGATCAAGAGATCATAGACATTCAGGTATCATGGCTCAGAGACTGTGACAGCATAGACGGTCTTGCTATCCAGCGGTTTTACGGAGCAACCTCAACCGAATATACCGATCAAGAGAATCACCTGCAAAGGGTTATGCGATCGGCGGAGAAATACGGCAAGCTCTTCTATGTCATGTACGACACATCCGGCAGCGGAGGGGACAATCCCAACATATTCGACAGGATGACGCTGGACTTTATCAACAATGTCGAACGCAAGGGGGTTGCAAGCTCTACCGCCTATGCCCATGCAGACGGCAAACCCGTAGTCTGCATATGGGGAATCGCCGGAACAGACCCCCATCGCTACCCCAACGCCGAAACCTCTCTCAAGCTCATAAACTGGTTCAAAGACAGGGGATACTTTGTGATAGGAGGACTGCCCGACAACCGCTGGACCACGATAACAGACGAATTTGCCGCCGTTTATCAGGCTCTCGACATGGCATCGCCATGGACGGTGGGACGATATAACATAAACACGGCCGAGACCTGGCTGGGAGAGAATCTCCCCAAAGACACCGCCTATTGCAAGAAACACGGCATAAAGTATCAACCCGTAATCTTCCCCGGATTCGCCTGGAGCAAGTGGAACACAGGCAAGGTCAACGCCTATCCCCGTATGTCAGGAGAGTTTACATGGAATCAGGTCAAGATGGCCATAAAAGCCAATGCCGATGTCCTGTATTTCGCCATGTATGACGAGTATGACGAGGGAACGGCTCACATGAAAGCGGCCGAGGACTACTTCTCGATACCGACAGACCAGTTCTTCCAAACCCTTGCTATAGACGGCAACTGGCTGTCGTCCGACTATTATCTGAGGCTCGCCGGAAGAGCGGCCAAGATGTTCCGAGGTGAGGTTCCCTTCTCAGAAACTCCGGACATTCCCTACTCAAGCGGCCCTGTGTACTGGAGAAACAGCTTTGAAAAGCGGGAGACCGAGTATCTCTTGCGGCGGAACGAGGAAAAACGCAAACAGCTCGTAAACATCGATGTCTGTCTGCACAACCCCGCAGTTTTACGTCAAGATAACGTCACCATAGACATTTGCGATATACAAAAGACAGACAGGGCAAAATCGGGCGAATATGTCTTCCGTCTAAAGGGCAGATCATCCTCTGCCGATAGCGGATATGTCTATAAGATCGCCGATACAAAGATCGCCGTAGAAGAAGACATGGAGCTGAGCTATGCCATTCTGCCTGTGCCAAACTCTGAGGTAATTATAGATCTGCTGTTTGACAACGGCACGAGGCTTGATGGTACAGCCGCATATGATATTAGCGGCAGTGCGGGACAATGGCTTGATGTGACGGTGAAAATCCCCGCCGAATATAAAGGCAGGGTCATTACAGGGGTAGCAGTGGTATGTGATGGAGCTGCTGACTTCGATGTTATGATAGACGATGTTGTGATAAAAAAAGAACAGTAGGGTACGCACCCCTGTGCGTACCGTGGACACAAAAACGCCGTGTTTATGCCAACGGATGACCGTGGTCATCCCTACAGCCCTCTCCGTCATGCTAACGCATGACACCTCTCCCAAAGGGAGAGGCAAGGACATCCGCCCGTGGTTACCGCTGC
>WRME01000125.1 GCA_009777275.1 Oscillospiraceae bacterium | reverse complement strand
GTGTGTCACCTTGCCTCTCCCTCTGGGAGAGGTGTCACGCCGTGGCGTGACGGAGAGGGCGGGGCGATGTCAGTTATTCTTAAACAGCTCTGTGATGTTTGCCATTTGGGTTGATACGCTTGCGTCTATTATGCGATCGGGAAGTTCTGTTATAAATGTTCCCGCTTTTTCGTTCTCCAAAATCTCAACCTTGATCATCTCGGATACATGCTTGATAGATTCGAGTATGTCTATATCCGCCTCAAGCATCAGGTCTGCGTCATATTTTGAAATATATATCTTTGCCCATTGCTTGTTCTTTATCTTTTCTGTCGCCGTAACTATCATTCGCTCGATGATTTCTCCGCTTGATTTGAGGCTTACGTTTATGACCTTTTCGGCTATAGACAGCACCAAATCCCGTATCTCGAGTATATGATCAGAAACAATGCTGTCCTTTTGATATTCAAGCAGTCTTACAGAGGTTTTTATCTCTTCCTTGAGTTTGACCACCTCGGCATCCATAACAACCTTATGCTCGGCAAGAGCGGTCTCGGTTCCCTTGGCGAATCCCTCTTCGTATCCCTTGGCATACCCTTTTTTCTGGGATGCCTCTTCTATAGCGGCGGCGTCTTTCATCACCTTGTCGATTATCTCGTTAGCCCTGATTCGTGCATCTTTATTGATCTTTGCCGCCTCTTCGTGGGCTCTTTCGATTATCTTCTCTTCTTCGCTGACAACCTTGGGTTCTTCTTCCTGATCGGGGTCGGGTTCTTGATTCTTCTCAACCTCTTCCGGCTTTGGGACTGCTTTTATTTCTCTCAGCTGAAAATCTGCAACCGTTCCCTCGGTCTTTTTGGGTTTGGTTGTAAAGCTGGCAAACTCATACTCTCCGGTCTGTTCTGCCGGTTCTTCCTCGGTCTGCGGGGGTGATTCTTTCTGCTCGACAGGGAACTTATAGAGTTCATACTTGACCGCATTCTCTGCGGACGATTCGGTTTGGGGCGAATTATGCAATTATCTCATCCTTTCCGCCCTTCATTATAACAAGCTCGCCTTCTTCTTCAAGTCTTCTTATTGTCGCAACTATTCTCTGCTGAGCTTCTTCAACGTCTCTTACCCGCACATTAAATGTGATTTCAAGGTCAGACTGGACAGATTCGGCCATACGGGTAGACATATTTGCGAATATGGCGCTTGAAACATCCTGGTTTGTACCCTTGAGCGCATACACAAGGTCGTGGGTGTCGATTTCCTTGATGAATCTCTGAATAGCCATGTTGTCGAGAATGGTAATATCTTCAAAGACAAACATTCTTTTACGAATATCGTCGGCGAGTTTTGCGTCTTTTTTCGCCAATTCGTCGAATACGAATTTTTCGTTTGCTCTGTCCATGTTGTTCATAACATCGGCAATATAATCTACGCCGCCTATGGTTGTAAAGTCCATCGAGAATATGGAGGCAAACTGCCGCTCGAGAACTGCCTCTATCCTTTTGATAGCATCAGGAGCCGCTCTGTCCATTTTGGCTATACACTCAACCACCGCTATACGCTTGTTCTTGGGGAGTTCTGCTATTACATCGGCCGCCTGATCCGATCGGGCATATGACAGTATGAGCGCTATAGTCTGCGGGCGTTCGTTATGAATGAGTGTAAGCAGGTTTTTGCTGTCTGCTTTACGCACAAACTCAAAGGCTCTCGTCTGCAATGTCTTCGATATACGTTCCAAAAGCGAATTTGCAACAGAAATACCGAATGCCTTTTCGAGAACGGATTTTGCATAGTCGAGACCGCCGTCTGAAACAAACTTTTGAGTGAGACACATCTTGTGGAAATCATCAAGAGCCGTTTCGGTATCTTCGGGCCGGACTTTATTAAGTTTTGCTACCTCCAACGTAAGCTGTTCCAACTCCGCCTCGTTAAGATACTTGTATATCTTAGATGCCCGTTCCATTCCGAGGGAAATTATGACAGCCGCAGCCTTTTGCTTAGTGTTGAGAGTAGATAGCTCAGCCATTCAATTCATCTCCCTGCAGCCATGTCTTTATTAGTTGAGCCGATATTTCGGGATTCAGATCGGTAAACTCGCTGATTTGATCCTTGAGTATAACCTCCCTTGTCGGCTTCATATCTTCAGGATTTAGGTCTAATACAGGTTCCTCTTCTATCAATACCTCTTTGGGTACCAGTTCGTCAAGTTCTTCTTCCTCTTCACGTCTTGTTATTCTTCTGAAGAGCAGGAAGAGCAGCAGGAAGACAAGAACAGCGATAAGACCTATCAATGTGTACATCAGTATCGGATTTGCTCTTATAACCTGCCATATATTCGGTTCATCGGGGTCGATAACCTGAGGAGGATTGCCCCATCCTCCGGGAATAAAGCTGAGTGCCACCTTGGTTTCGGCCTCGTCTACGGGAATCCCAGCAGCCGCTGCGATAAGATTGGTCATCTGTGCGTATGTGACGGGATCCTGTTCCACATCATCTATAACCACCGCAACGCTCAGGTCAAGAATGTCTGCGGCATCGTTTTGTATCTGCTCCTTTATCTGACTGACGAGATACTCCCTCTCTCCTCTGTCGAGAAGATACATCTCGTCTCCTCTCATGTCGATCCACGGATATGTAGGTACCTCTGCGTTTACCTCAGCACCGACAACCCCGCCGACGCCTTCACCCGCTCTCTCCATTACTCTTTCCCATTCATCCCTCGATAAAACACCTTTGCCGTCTTCCTCGGGGAGATACTGGATTATTTCTTTGATACTCCTGCTTAAATCAACCTTGCAGGAGGTCTCAACCGACATACCGTCCTGATAAACGGGGGTCAAGAGATTCCTTATCTTGCTGTTAATAGAGCTTTCAATGTCATTCTCTATCTTGGTACGCAGTTCGGTAGCCCGCCATGCTCCTGTCTCGCTGTCGTCGGTGACGGTGAGCGGTCTCATGCTGTTTCCGTCTATAACCTCTATGTTTTCTTCGGGCAATCCGCCTACACTCGCTTTGATAAGGGCTATTATACCCCTAACCTGCTCATTGGTAGGACGGGTGCGGTCTCTCATAAAAACAACCACCGATGCCGATGCGTCCTTACCCTCATCGGTAACGAATCTCGCAGGTACTGCCGGGTTTATCGTAACGGCGGAATCCTTTACCCCGTCAAACATATTTATGATCGCCCGCAATCTGTTCTGTGCATCCTTGATCAGCAAAACCTTTCGGTCGTCATTTGTGGTCATAATGCTCGCTTCGTCTAAGTAGACACTGTCTTCGAGCGTATCTCTCGGGAATCCTCTCATAGCAAGCTGTCCTACAAGATATAGCTCATCATTTGCGGGTACACTTACAGAACCTCTCTTGGTGTCTATTTCATACTTTACATCCATATCGGAAAGCAGTCCGGCGGCCTCGGTTAGATCCGACGAACTTAAATTCTTGAAAAGAACGGTCATGTTGCCGCCCTTACCCATATTTAATACTATTACTGTAACTACAGACAAAAGCAGGACCGCAATTATACTGATGATTGCAATCTTCTTTGTTTTAGGTGTCAGCTTTTGATATTGTTCTTTGACTTGGTCTACAACTTTTGTAACACTTTCGTTCAAGACAAAATCCCCACCAATTTATATATTTTTAGAGTGTGTTATACACTCGTGTATGCTTATACACTCATTCTCATTATCTCGCTGTAGGCATCCATAAGCCTGTTTCTCATCTGTACCATCAATTCTACCGAAAGCTGCGCTTTGGCAGCCGCTATTCCTATAGTATGTAGGTCATCAATCTCGCCTGTCGCCAAGAGTTCCATCTTCTGAGCAGAATCGGTCTCGGTTGCTATAACATTCTGAACAGCATTCTGGAACAGACCCACAAAAGGAATGTCTGCGATATTTGCACCTGTTTTTTGCGGGGTAACCTTATTTAGTGATTCTATGCTGTCTATTCTCTGCATCGGATCTATAAACATTATCATCATTCCTTATATATATTATCTGCCTAACTCAAGAGCCTTGCTCGCCATTGCCTTGACGGCGTTGAATACCGTCAGATTAGCCTCGTATGCACGGGTAGCCGCCATGCTGTCTATCGTTTCTTTGAGCAAATCCACATTGGGGAGCGCTACATATCCGTCCTCATCGGCATCGGGATGCTCAGGATTGTATACCATCTTAAATGGGGTAGGGTCTTCTAATATCGCCGTTACCTTGACACCCTTTTCGCCGTATTTCTCGCTCATTGTCTTGTGCAGGGTGCGGCTGAATCTCGAATCCCTCATCTGCTCGAAAACAACCATCTTGCGTCTGTATGCTCCTCCCTCCGGAGTGCGGGTGGTATCTATATGAGAAACATTCTCAGCGATAATATCGAGCCTTTGTCTCTGAGCGGTAAGCCCTGATCCGCTTATGTTCATCGAACCGAGAAATCCCATAATATCACGCCTTTCTTAGATTAATTTACCGTGCGGTTATAACGGTCCTGAGTTTTGAGAACTGACCGTTTATCCTGTTTATTAAAGCATCGTACTGCAACTGTGTTCGTGCCAGCTCAACATTCTCGACATCGACTACGACATTGTTGCCGTCTAATCTCATGCTCTCGTTGGTGGCTGTATGTACGGTATACTTAGATTCTTCTATCGCTCTGCGGTATCTTGCACTGTAATCATGCCCCGGTTTTATTGACGACAGGCTCTTTCGCAGTTCCTCTTCAAAGGTGACATATTTACCCTTGTACCCCGGAGTTTCGGCATTTGCGATATTCTCGGATATTACCCGCTGTTTCTGCCAGGTATAGTCCAAACTCTTCTGAGCAAGCAGCATTGAGTTATTAGTGATCCAATCCATAAAAAACATCTCCAAAAAATAAATAAAAACTTTTTTTGTAAAACTATTAAGTTTTCCGCAAAACAGACGAAATATATATTATGGAGTAGAGGATTAATGACGTTGCTTGACGCAAGTATCCTCTCATGTTTTCCTCTACTTCTTCACGCTTTTACTATTCTAACATATAATGATTTATAATGCAAGGGGTTTTGTAATTTTTTTACTTACTATTTATTCCCTGTTGTCGCAGACAGTCGGCAATAGGCGATTTTGCGTGTGTTTCAGACGCAAAATAGATTTATTTACCATATATATATATATATATATGGTAAATAAATTGGAATTATATTATAACTATCAATTATTCGCAACCACGAAAAACACAAACGGGGCATCCCTGCACGCCCTCTCCGTCATGCTAACGCATGACACCTCTCCCAAAGGGAGAGGCAAGGGGATGCACTGGGTTTGTATAGGACATTCTTGGCTCTCCCTTTGGGAGAGCTGTCGGCGGCAACGCCGACTGAGAGGGCTGTAGGGTACGCACCCCTGTGCGTACCGTCCTATGTGTAATCCCGCAAATTACGGTAGGGGCGGCAATCTGCCGCCCGTAG
>WRME01000124.1 GCA_009777275.1 Oscillospiraceae bacterium | reverse complement strand
GCATCTTTGGTGCGAGTGTTGCCCCCCCCCCCCAAGGGGGGAATGGAAAATTATAGTATGCAAGCCCCATCCCCCTCGGGGGAGGGGTGCCGCCGCAGCGGCGGGGTGGTCGTACTCTGGTGCCCTCGCAAGGGCGGGTGTTTTTCTCCGTGATTACCGCAAACCCTGTGTATCTCCTTGCCTCTCCCTTTGGGAGAGGTGTCACGCAATGGCGTGACGGAGAGGGCGTAACTGTCAATTGTCGTCTGGTGGGTGTTTTTTCTCTTGCATTTGCGTTCGCATTATGATACACTATAGACACTCGTAGCAGACGGGAGATGTGCGGGCGAAAGGAATGTCAGGGCAATGAAGAAGAAACTGGGTATCATAGGCGGCATGGGTCCGCTGGCTACTGTTTATTTTATGGAGCTGATTATCAGCAACACAGCGGCAAAATCAGACAGTGACCACATAGAAATGATTGTATATAACATTCCGTCTATCCCCGACCGAACAGAGTTCATTCTCGGCAGGAGCAACCTGGATCCGCTGCCGATCATAGCCGATACAGCCATGCGGCTTGAGCGGGCAGGGGTAGATCTTATAGCCATTCCCTGCGTTACAGCCCATTGTTTTTACGACCGATTGTGTCAATATGTCGCTGTCCCTGTTGTTAATATGGTTGAACTCACGGCCGACGAGCTTGTCAGAGACGGCATGAAAAAAGCGGGTGTGATGGCGACATCGGGAACCCTCAGCACTCAGCTCTTCCAAAAAGCGCTTGAGGAGCGGGGGATACTCTGCATAACCCCCGACCAACCGAATCAGGACAGGGTTATGTCGATAATATACAACGATATTAAAGCGGGCAAGCCTGCGGATATGAATGAATTTGAGCGCGTATCCCGCCATCTTTTCTCGGCCGGCTGCGACAAAATAATACTCGGCTGCACAGAACTCCCGCTGATAAAAAAACACACAAACTTAGACAGCAGACAATATGCGGATGTGCTTGAAATAACAGCGAAAGCAATGCAGAATTAAGAATGCAGAATGGGGAAAAACACCCGCCCTTGCGAGGGCACCCTCTTTACGAAAGAGGGCAAGGGGCTTGCATACTATAATTTCCAATTCCCCTCTGGGGAGGGGTGGCAAACACTCGCAACAAAGTTGCGATAGTGTTTGACGGGGTGGTCTGCCTCGAAACGCCCTCCTACTCCGTAGGAATATGGATTTAAGATTCAGGCTGTAGGGTGCGTACTACAGTCTTGACATATGCAGTATGTCGGAGTATAATATTACCACAAGAATTTATAAAAAACAACGAAGAGGATAAAAACTGCTGTTTCCTTGAAATTCGCCTTACAGACGGTCTACTGATAAAAGACCATAATTCCGTGCGTTACCAAATTGATTTTGCAAACAAGACGGCATTGCTGAGTGAGAACTGGGGAGAATTTAAGTAAAGGAGTGCGAAAACCGGAGGTTTTATATGAACGTTTCAGAAATTTTTACAGGAATCAACGGTGAGGGCCCTCTTGCCGGAACAATAGCGGTCTTTATAAGACTTACGGGATGCAATCTCGATTGCGTGTATTGCGATACAAGATATGCGCAGGTTTGCGGAGCGGGTAAGGATTACACCCTGCCGGAGATATTGGAGCGGATCGATCCCGATATAAAGCACATAACCGTAACAGGCGGCGAGCCGCTGATTCACAGCGGAATAGGCGAGCTGCTGGCGGCTCTGGCCGATAGCGGGAAGATCGTCTCTGTCGAGACAAACGGCACCGTTTGCCCCTCATCCGTCTTGGATATGAGCCAACAGTCCCGTCCGTCATTTATTATGGATTACAAACTCCCCTCAAGTGGGCAGGAAAAAAGTATGGATATTAATAACTTTCTCTGTTTAACCGAGAAGGATGCGGTCAAGTTTGTCGCAGGGGATCACGGCGATCTCGAGAGAATGGCCCATGTGTACAGAGAGCTGAGCGGCAGAATCAGGACACAGTTTTTAGCGGGCGGTGTTTTCGGCGGGATTCCCGCAAGCGATATAGTGCGATTCTTGATAGAAAACAAACTCTACGACATACGCTTTCAGCTACAGCTGCACAAGTGCATATGGGGTTCTGATAAAAAGGGGGTGTGATGACTGCGAAATGAATGTTTTTGTATCCACGGTACGCACGGGGGTGACGGACAATTGACAATGAACCCCTAAAAAAATCCGATGCCTATACAGACATCGGATTTTTTATTATAGCATTGTTAGTCTCTGTTTCGCGATTCGACCATTTCGTTGTTACGAAAGAGCAGAGAAATGCACCAGATACCCGTCAGAGCGATAACAGTATATATTATTCGGCTGACAACCGCGCCGGTTCCTCCAAACATCCATGCGACAAAGTCCCATTGGAATAAACCGATTCCGCCCCAGACTAAAGCCCCTATGATAACGATAATCAAGGCAATCCTGTCTAACATTGTTAAACCATTCCTTTCTTGCTTTTGAAAAAGGCAGCTGTTTTATTTAAATACTACCCCTCATATTATTTGCCGTCATTAAAATAAATATACCGTCTGATATATGATTATTTTTTATTAATGAGCAAATAATATAGATAACCAATTATATTATTTCCGTGTTTTTTGCTTTTTATAACATAAAGGAGAATTTTTATGCGTGCGGGAAAATTAAAAAGCTTTACCCTTTCATTTTTTCTTACATTTTTTGTGATGTCGTCGGTATCGGCTGTCAGCATAGCCTGGCTGAGTATAGACAGCTCGGTTAAAAATGCCGCTGCGGACAACAACTATACCGCGCCGTATATGCCTAAGGATACCGAATCCTTATCTATACTCATAGCGGGGTGCAGTCTTCGGGTGCTGCCGGCAGAACGGTTTACATTAATAAAGTATGACCCTGTATCAGAGCATATCGCCGTGATGGGTATACCGGGAGAGATGTCCGCAACGGTAGGCACACGAACCTCCACCCTGACCGATATGTATGATTACGGCGGGATAGGTATGGCAAAAACGGCGGTGGAAAACACCTTTGGAATCAGGATAAACCGCACCGCAAGAATAGAGACGGCGGGGATTATTAATATAGTAGATCATTTCGGCGGAATACTCTATGATCTAAAAAACCAAATACGATATGATCATGCGGCAACCGGTATTCATGTATCATTAGAACCGGGGCGGCAAATCCTGGACGGCAGGAGAACGGCGGCATTTCTGCACCATGTCCCGGATGATGACAGAATCCATGCAGTTAATCAAAAGGCGGAGTTTACCGCAGAATTTATTCGGCAGATAATATCGGTCATAAGTAATAATAACTATGAAAGCACATTTAATATGATACTAAAAAACCATGACGGCAATATGGGTATTTACGATTTTATGATGAGAAGAGCGGGCTTGTTTTATCTGGCCGAGAACAAAAAACTTGAGATCACGGCTGTAAAAATTTCGGGAAAATACAACTCTCTGGGAGAGTTTTTGATCGATATATCCAATCTTCCTCAGATGGCGATTATGTTTAAATAACAGCGTTGTTACGCTGATTTATTGCCATATATCATTTTATGCCTGTATTTTATGAAAATGTTTTTTGAGTATCATTATTTTTGTTAAATAAGGATAAGGCTCATAGATTTTTTATGTGACAGATTTGTATAAATTATTATAAATATAAAATTCATTTTGCTCTGTATGTAAAATTATAATTATAATCTTTGTGAAATCTGCACAAAAATAGGTGTTGATATTTGTTTGACAAGAACAAAAATAATGATTATTATGGTTATAGCTTTGAAAGGAGAGTATATGGAAATTCACTTACAAAATTTAAATATTCAGTTAAGACGTTTAATGGGCAAACTCCGCAACCGCAGGATACAGGTAGTTCTTTCGGTAGTATTAGTCATTCTTCTGAGCATTCCCACCTTGGCACTTGATTTTTACTCGGTAACCGTAACTATCTTCGATTCGGGCTCCGGTCAGGAGCTTGTTATCGAGACAAAGCAGGATGACATCTCTCTCATTCTTGAGGAAAACGGATTTGTTATCGGACAGGACGACCTTGTCGTCTTTGACGGAATCACAAAATATCGTGAAGGCAGGATAGAGATCCAACGGGCCATAGAGGTAGACATCACGGCGGACGGCAATGTCACGACCGTGAAGATGGCATCAGGCAGGGTTGCAGACGCTCTTGCAAGGGCGGAAATAACCGTAGGAGAAGACGACCTCATTAATATAGGGCTAAACGAGCAGATAACGGCCGAGACAAGCATTGTTATAAACAGGGTTGAGGTCAGGATAGAGGAAAGCATCCAAGCCATTGCATTCGGGACTGACAAACGGGAGAATCCGCTCTACAAATCAGGTTATACAAAGACCATCGTTAAGGGTCAAGAGGGTCAGCAACGCACCCTAACCCAACTAACATTGCTCGATGGAGTTGTTACCGAAACAGAGATTATAGAAAGCAATGTAATCAAAAATCCCGTTACAAAGGTAGTAGAGGTTGGAACCGGAACCAAAAGCACCACATCTCAGCTGGATCAACCGTCGGGATTCATACTCGGCAGTAACGGAGAGCCTCTCAGTTACTCTAAGGTCTTTAACGGACGGGCAACAGCCTATACCGCAAAACCGGGCGTGAGAACAGCAAGCGGACGTCCTGCCGGAGTGGGCCATGTCGCCGTCAATCCAAGTCTCATCCCATACGGCACACGGCTCTATATCGCCACACCGAGCGGCTCTTATGTCTATGGCATTGCGGTTGCCGCCGATACGGGCGGCGCTCTGAGAAGCGGATACGCTTTGGTTGACATCTACCTGCCGACTATAGAAGATTGCTATGCCTTTGGCGTAAAAAACGTAAATGTATATGTGTTGGATTGAGTTAAAATAAACTAAACTAACCCTCCCTGTCGGTTGCACTAGGGAGGGTTTAGAATATTTACATATATTTACAGATAATGTAAAGCTAAAACACTTGACACAGATAGTTTTGTGTGTTAGAATGATATAAAATTATCTATTACGAGAGGGAACGGATATGCCTAAAAATTTGGAAATGGTTACATTGCTTGATTTTTACGGACAATTCATAACGCCGAAACAGTTGGATATTGCCGAGCTGTATTTTTGCGAGGACCTCTCTTTGGGTGAGATCGCCGAGCATGAAAGGATCACACGGCAGGGCGTTCTCGATGTTGTCAAGCGGGCCGAAGATACCCTTGTAAAGATGGAGCAGAGATTAAATTTACGCAAAAAGCACACAGAGCAGGAGCGGGTCAAGGACAACATCAAAGACCTATGCGGCAGGATAACAGAGATAACGCAGCAGTACAAATATCTCGATGAAGTAAACGACTTGGTCAAAGAAATCAAAGAAGAAATAGAAACGATATGATTCCACACGGAAAAAAACACCCGCCGCTGCGGCGGCACCAGGGGAAGACCACCCCGCCGCTGCGGCGGCACCCCCCCCC
>WRME01000123.1 GCA_009777275.1 Oscillospiraceae bacterium | reverse complement strand
CTATAATTTCCAATTCCCCTCTGGGGAGGGGTGGCAAACACTCGCAACAAAGTTGCGATAGTGTTTGACGGGGTGGTCACGATACAATTGACAATGAACAATGTACAATGTACAGTTACGGGGGCTTAAAATTACAAATAATTGTTAATCGTACATTGTTAATTGTTCAATCCCCTGCCCTCTTTGGCAAAGAGGGTGCCGCCGCAGCGGCGGGTGTTTTTCCTCAATTATACCCGTTCATCGCTTGTGTTATATCGCCGCCGACAATAAGTTTGACGGCTTCAAGGCAATCTACGCAAACGCTGTCTATGAGCTTTTGTTCGGAGCGGGTAAAGTCGGACAATACCCATGAGGCAAGGTCGTAGTCGGGGTGCGGTTTTTGACCTATTCCGATCTTTATGCGGGGGAAGTCGTCGCTTCCGGTTAGGTATATTATATTCTTCACGCCCTTTTGGCCGCCGTCGCTCCCCTTGCTCCTTATGCGGATTCTGCCGGGATCGAGAGAGACATCATCGAATATAACTATAACCTTTTGGATGGGGATCTTGTAATAGCCCATAGCATCCACAACCGATTCGCCGCTCTTGTTCATATAGTTTGAGGGTTTTATCAGCAGGCACTTCTTGCCTGCTATAACCGCCTCTCCCGTAAGGGATTTAAACCTCAGCTTTTTTACAGGCACGGCTAATTCCCGGGCAATATAGTCTATCGCCATAAATCCGGCGTTGTGACGGTTTGCGGCATACTCCCTGCCGGGATTGCCGAGACCCGCTATTATATACTCTACCGCTCCTGAAGGAGCTTGGTCGGGACTCTTTATCTTGCTGAATATATCGAATATGCTCATAGCTATCTGTCCTTAATTTATTTCGCCGTTTATATCGGCATAGAGGGTTACCTTGGCAAACTCTTTCTTTGCCGATGCCGCTCGCAAAATGCCGCCGATAAAGATTCTCAGCTCCCTGTTCACCCTGCATTTTATTAATATACGCATACGGTATTTGTTGCTCAGCTTGTATATTATCGCACGGGATGGACCCAACACCCGCAGAGGGATTTTTGTACCGCTGTCTATCTCGTTCTTTATTATATCAAGCAGTATTCCCGCTGATTTTATAACAGCCTCTTCATTAACCGAAGAGAGACCCAAGATACATATATCGCAAAATGGCGGGTAGAGCATGAGCTTGCGGGCCTCTATCTCCTCTGCGTAAAACTCCTTATAGTTCTGCTCGGCCGCTCGGCATATAACAGGATGCTCGGGGGTATAGGTCTGTATATATGCCTTACCCTTCTTCTCGCCTCGTCCGCTTCTTCCCACAACCTGGGTTATCAGCGAAAAGACACGCTCGGAGGACTTATAATCACCCGAAAAGAGCAGACCGTCTATGGCAAGAACGCCCACAAGGGTTACGTTGTGAAAATCCAGTCCCTTTGCTATCATCTGTGTTCCTATTAGTATATCATAATGCCCTGCGGAAAATTTGCCGAATTTTTCCCGAAAGGCCGTCCTTGAATAGGTGGTGTCGGCATCCATTCTGAGAATCCTCGCATCCGGCAGCAGCTGCTGTATCGTATCTTCAATACGCTGGGTTCCCAGTCCCCACAGTCGGATCTTATCATAACCGCAAAGTCCGCATGAAGAGCTGAATCGGCAGGAATAGGAGCAGTAGTGGCAGACAAGGCTGTCGTTGGTCTTGTGGTAGGTGAGGGACACACTGCAATGGGGGCATTTGACAACCTGCATACATGAGGCGCAGGCGGCAAAGGCGTTGAATCCCCTGCGGTTTATCAGCAGAATAGACTGTCTGTTGGCGGCAAGGTTTTGTCTTAGCTCTTCGGTTAATATATCGGATACGGGGTTGTAGGCCGTTTCGGCCGTCTGATTCAGTCTGAGGTCGATAATGTCTACCTGCGGCAGGATGGCGCCCTTGTATCGCTCGTCAAGCTCGAATAGCGCATATCTTCCCGTAACGGCGCTGTGATAGCTCTCTATAGACGGCGTTGCAGATGCCATAAGCAGGAGAGCGTTGTGGCGGGCGGAGCGGAACTTTGCTATCTCACGCGCATGATAGCGTGGGGAGGAATCCGATTTGTAGGAACTCTCTCCCTCTTCGTCCATGATTATGATCCCGATATTGTCGAGAGGGGCAAAGACGGCGCTCCTTGTTCCGACAACTATCGAAACCTCACCCCGCTCTATTCGCTTAAACTCATCCATTCTTTCACCGGGACTTAGCCCCGAATGGATAACCGCTACCTCTCTGCCGAATCGCCGTTTAAACAGGCTTACAACCTGCGGGGTCAGAGAGATCTCAGGCACAAGCATGATTGCCGTCTTTCCCCCGCTTGTTATGTGATCTATCAGCCGCAAAAAGACCTGAGTTTTGCCGCTTCCGGTAACCCCTCGCAGAAGGGCCGCGCGGGGTTTGTCCTCCCTGCTCATTTCTACAAGAGAATCGTATATCCTCTGCTGATTCTCGGTCAAGACTATCTCATCGGTGTATATCTCGGTTATATCGTCATAGGGTGTTCTGAAGACCTCTTTGTTGTATATCTCGACTGCGTTCTTTTTAGCAAGCGAAGTGACGACAGCCGATGTAACATCACAGAGGGTGCAGATCTCCTTGACCGGGGCCGAGTCGTACTCCGTCAGCAGGTCGATAACCTTTTGCTGTTTGGGTGTGAATTTGCGGTTAATGTTATCAGAACGAATACGCACCATCCTGTCAGAACTGTCCAGGAGCCGCCGCCGCAAACTCTCATCACTGCGTATTATCCCCTTTTGCAGCAGCGACAGGACTATCCGCCGATTGTTATAGGCCGAAAGGTCGGGGTTGCGGTCAAGGTTTTGTATAAACAGCAGCTCTTGACTGCTCAGCCCGTCTTGGTCTATCTCCTCAGGCTTGACGGCAAGACAGTATTTTTCGCTTATCTCATAGTGGAATCCACGAGGCAGAATGGTCTTGACGGCATCGTAGTATGTGCAGAATGTAGTCTCGGTCAGATACTCGGCCAGTTCCAGCATCTGAGCGCTTAAAACAGGCGCTCGGTCTATGACCGAAACAATGTCCTTGAGTTCTTGATCTGTCTCATCCGCAATCTCAAAGACCAGCCCCTGTCTGCGGGAGTTTCCCCCTCCGAAAGGCACAACCACCCTCATCCCGGGGACGACCTCAAAAGAATCAGGAACAGAATAGGAAAAGAGCCTGTCAAAGTGATAGGACGTCTTCTCAACTGCGATTTTTGCGATTATAGGCATGAGGCAAGGTTCCTTTCCCTACACGCCCTCTCCGTCACGCCACGGCGTGACACCTCTCCCAAAGGAAGAGGCAAGGTGACGCACAGAATTTGCGGTAACCACGGAAAAACACCCGCCGCTGCGGCGGCACCCTCTTTGCCAAAGAGGGCAGGGGCTTGAACAATTAACAATGTACGATTAACAATGAGCAATTATAATTTCAAGCCTGTAGGGTACGCACCCCTGTGCGTACCGTCCCATACAAATTACGGGGCGGTCCGTAGGGGCGGCAATCTGCCGCCCGTGACTTTTGCAATCGGCTAAACACTTATGGGTTCATTAAAATCTTCCGAGATACACCCCTGTCCCTTCATACAGCCCAAAAACGCTCTTCTATTATGATTACCACCTATCCCATCAAGTATAACATCGGCAAGTTCGCTTTTGCTCATTCGCTCTAATTGCTGTATTCCGTCTTTGCCGATGATTGCCGCCCTGTTATAGTCGTTGCCGAATACAGGATTGTCGGCGCTGATTTGGTTGGCTACAATCATATCAAGGTTTTTCGATTGCAGTTTAGCCATGGCGTTTTGTTCGGTGTTGCAGGTTTCTGCGGCGAATCCCACTAAGATCTGCTCCGGTCTTTTATTCTGCCCCAACCAAAGAGCTATATCATCGGTAGATTGCAGTTCTATAGTGAGTTGGGCGGATTTCTTTATCTTTTCTTCCTGTGCCAGAGCAGGGGTATAGTCGGCAACGGCGGCCGCCTTAATGATTATATCCATATCTGCATAATGTTCCTGTACGGCGGCAAACATATCACGAGCGCTCTCTGCGGCAACAGCCGTCACAAAGGAGGGCGGCGATATGTCCATGACCCCGTGTATCAGGGTAACATCGGCCCCTCTTAACATGGCGGCGCGGGCAATGGCACATCCCATCCTGCCGCTTGATCGGTTGCCGATATAACGCACGGGATCGAGAGCTTCGGCCGTTCCTCCCGCCGTTATGAGAATACGCTTTCCCGCTAGGTCTTTTTGGCGGGCGATTTCACGCAGAATAGATTCGAGCAGATACTCAGGCTCGGGGGATTTACCCTCACCGACATCGCCGCAGGCAAGTCTGCCGCAGACAGGATCGATCACGGTAAATCCGTATTCACGGGCTTTTTTTATATTATCTCGTGTAACGGGGTTTGCTAACATCCCCGTGTTCATAGAGGGCGACAGCAGCTTGGGGCAGTCGGCCGCCAAAACGGTAGCCGTTAGCATATTGTCGGCTATTCCGCTAACCAGCTTTGCAAGGGTGTTGGCCGTACAGGGTGATATGATTATCAGATCGGCCGATTTTGCCAGAGAAATATGCTTTACATCCCACTCAAAGTTTCTGTCAAACATATCGGTAACAGCACGGTTTCCGGTAAGCGTCTCAAAGGTCAGCGGTGCGACAAATCTGACCGCACTCTCGGTCATAACTGCATGAACATCGGCACCCTGTTTTACAAGCATACTGCAAAGAGCCGCTGTTTTATAAGCGGCAATGCCTCCGGTGACCCCAACCATAACGGTCTTGCCTCTCAGCATAGGACCCGCCTCCTATTCTCCGAATGTCTCACTCTCAACTTCACATTCCTTGAGCTTCTTCTGCGGCACATGATACTTGTAGATCCCCTTAGAGAACTCCTCTATCGCCTGTGAAACAGGCTTTTCTGTGAGCTGCTCGCCGTTGTCATTGGCATCCTCGACTATGTCTCTCGCTCTTTTTGCCACAGCAAGCACAAGAGAGTAGTAACTCTGCCCCTTTTTAACAAGCTCTGTTATTGATAATCCGTACATATAAAACTTTCCTTTCAGTATTGTTGTATTTTTTAATCCTGCCTGCAAAAGGATTCTTGATCGCACCCGAAAAATCGTAATTATCCTTCATATAAATTACCTCCATATGGGAAACACGGACGGTACGCACGGGGGTGCGTACCCTACAATCCGTGATAACCACGGGCGGCAGATTGCCGCCCCTACGATGACAATTAACAGTTGACAATGTACAATTGACAATTATTGTAAATGCAAATTTGCCGACAAAAATAGAGTTGGATTTCTATAATCTCAAGTCCCCGTAACTGTACATTGTACATTGTTCATTGTCAATTGTATCGTAACCACCCCGTCAAACACTGTCGCAACTTTGTTGCGAGTGTTTGCCACCCCTCCCCAGAGGGGCATTGGAAATTATAGTATGCAAGCCCCATTCCCCTCTGGGGCGGGGGGCCGCCGCAGCGG
>WRME01000122.1 GCA_009777275.1 Oscillospiraceae bacterium | reverse complement strand
TCCCCCCCCCCCCCAAAAGGGAAATGGAAATTTATAGTATGCAACCCCCATCCCCCTCGGGGGGGGGGTGCCGCCGCAGCGGCGGGGTGGTCTTGTAGGGGCGAACTTCGTTCGTCCGTGGTTACCGCAGCGGCGGGGTGGTCTGTAGGGGCGGCAACCTGCCGCCCGTGGTTATCACCGACTGAGAGGGCGTGTAGGGACGATCGACACGATCGTCCGTGGTTATCTGAGAGGGCTTGAGCAGTAAAAAAAATATTTTTTCAAAACCCCTTGACATGAGAGTTACTCTCACCATTATAATGGGTATAATGACATTAAAATAGGACTTAATATCAATTAAAATATAAAAAAAGGAGCGAAATTATGAAAGGTAAGAAAACAAGCAGAACGGCGGCATTGGCGATAGCCATAGTTATGATGTTCTCGGTATTGGCGCAGATTTACATAGTATACGCCGATCTCGAGCCCGTCCCGCCATATCGCAATCCGGAGCTAAGTCCCGAAGAGAGGGCGGCTGATTTGGTTTCGAGGATGACACTTGAGGAGAAACAGAGCCAGCTTATCCCCAACACAACAAACGCCTCTATTACACGTTTGGGACTGAACGCCTATCAGTACCAAAACGAGGCGCTGCACGGCGTTGCCAAGGATGGCTCCACCTCCTTCTCCTCTCCCATAGGCATGGCTTCCTCATGGAACCTTGAGCTTATGCGGGGAATCGGCGACATTGTAGGAGCGGAGATTCGTTCTTACAGGGAACAATCCAACCGCCGCAATGAGGGAATCAGCTATTGGTCCCCCACGATGGAGGTTCAGCGTGACCCCCGATGGGGCCGCAACGAGGAGGTATACAGCGAGGATGTATATCTTGCTACCATGATGGGATCTATGTTTGTAGACGGAATGCAGATAGGATCGGATCCCATACCCAACCCCTACAGAGAGGGAGAGAACTATCTTCTCTCTACCCCTACCCTCAAGCATTATGTTGCTAACAACAGCGAGAACAACCGTTTTGACGAAACGGCAAATGTTGACAACAAGGTGCTTAGAGATTATTACACACGTCCTTTTCAGCGTATTGTTGAGAGAACAAACGTGGCGTCTCTTATGACAGCCTACAACGCTGTCAACGGAGTCCCTGCATCGGCCAGCGTTTATCTCAATGAAATTCTTCTCCGCAAGGTGTTCGGCTTTACCGGATACACGGTCGGAGACTGCGGCGCTATAACACGTTTGCATGATGATGCTCGTTTCGGCGGCAGAAATAATCAAAAGTATGTACATAATTATAACGAAGCGGCTGCGATAGGACTTATCGGCGGAACCGATCAGGACTGCGGCGGCGGAATCACATTTACCAGAGGCGATAATGTATATAGCAACTTTACTATCGATGCCCTTAACGATCCTGCTGTTCCTTTTGACGAGGACGACATCGACCGCGCTCTCGTGCGTATACTTACCATGCGCTTTAAATCGGGCGAGTTTGATCCGGTAAACAGCGAGTTTTATGATAAGTATAAATTCACCGAAACATCCGAGTCAGACGCTCACCGTGACCATGCGCTATTGGCGGCACAGCAGGCAGCGATACTACTCAAGAATGACAACGCTCTGCCCATCAACGCCTATACCGCAGGTAACATAAATGTATACGGGCCCATGGCAAGAAGAACCGACCTCGGCGACTATAGCGGAAGACCTTTCCATGATATGCAGAACCTAAAGGTCGGATTAAGAGAATATCTTATCAAAAACAAGGGATACACTGATAACGACTTTAACTACAGATTCAGCAACTACAATGTTGTACCCGAGGCTGATTTTATCAATCCCAACAGCAAGGTAACCGTAACCGATGCTCTTACGCCTACTATCGTTGGGCTCACAAATGCGATGGTAGCGGTAGGCTGGATCGGATTTGGTCCGAATGACATAAGACAGCCTGCAAAACAGCTCTCAAGAAGCGGTGCCAATAACACTCCTGTAGAAGGTGTTGATTATTCCGGAGTTACATTTGAAGGAACATCTCACCGCAATCTAAACAATGTAAACGAAGGCGGATGGGTAAAATTCACAAACGTAGACATTGAAGTTGCAGAGCTAAGAGTTTGGTCCGGCACAATACAGGATTACAGCACACAGGCTATCTTCCATGTCGGAAGTCTTGACGGTCCTATCTTAGGTGTTGTAACCATGGCTCCGTCTTGGGGAATCAATTCTGACGGCAGCAGAGAATGGCATAGGTATCCCCGTGATCGTGCAGAAGGATTAAATGCGACTCCGACCGACAGACCTACAGGTTTTGGTCCGATAAACACAAACAACTGGTATGAAGCGGGTTATACCTCAACGTGGGGTGCTCAGACGCCCCTCGGCGAAGTGTTTAGACCCTTGGTCAACCCCGAAACCAATCAACAACCCCGCTCAAGCATAGATTATGAAGAATATACAAAAGGCAGCTTTATTGACACAGGTCTAAAGGATGCGATAGGTCAATATGGACTTGAAGGAAAAATCCACGATGTATATGTAAGATTCCAGTATCTGCGTCAAAACGAGGTTCAGGATGAAGAGATAGAAAAGCTTGAAGCAAGAAGCGGCTCCGATAGCGTTTCTATAGTATATGTAGGAACAACAAGCGGATTTGGCAGAAGAGACGACAGCAGAGGTTCCGCAAATGCCGCTCTCGGCGAGGGCAGGGATCTGTATTATTACAACAGAATAGAAAACGCATCCATAAACTGGGGCGGATTCAGGGTCTGCGGCGAACACTCGGACAGAAGTGATATAAAACTCCCCGCCAACCAGGAAGAGCTGATCCTCAAGGTAGCGGAAGAAGCCCGCAAAACCCCCGGCAAAAAGGTAGTAGTAGCCATGCAGGCAGTAGGGGCCATAGACGTATCGGCCTTTGTCGATAAGGTTGACGCTATAATCTGGACACCCTATAACGGACAGAGACAGGCGGAGGCCCTGTCGAGCCTGTTGATGGGAGACTACAACCCCGGAGGAAAAACGACACAAACATGGTATAAAGACGATGGCCAGCTCCCCGATACCGAAGACGGGTTCCATCTCAACTATGACATCTATCCGTCAAGGGTAAAATCACAAAACGGAGTAGATGCAGGACGAACATACACATACTTTACCGGAACTCCCCGCTACACATTCGGATACGGACTGAGCTATACCAAGTTTGACGTAACGAACGTATCGATTAATAGAACATCGGTAACAGCCAACGGTGAGGTCACGGTAACGGCGACTGTCAAGAACACCGGAGGCCGCAGAGGAGCGGAGGTTGTACAGGTTTATGTGGTTCCGCCCAATTCTGAGAAGGACGAAGTTCCGGCAAGAGAGCTAAAGGGATTTGCCCGTGTAGAACTCAACCCGGGTGAGGCAAAGACCGTGAATATAGTTCTCGATGTCAAAGACTGGTCTGTAATAGACGGATCGGGTCTCGAAGAATTTGAGATTGACCGTGAACATATCAACGCCCTCGATTTTGAGACAAAACTGCAAATGTCTACCGATTCCAAAGAAGTTACGGGCGGCGGACATATGAAACGTCACACAGTTCTCGGCGGATACAAAATCGAAGTCGGCACATCCATGATGGAATATGACGTAAATATGTACAAAGGCAACGTAACCGGAAGCGGCAAGGTTGATGTAAACGACCTGCTCTTTATCCGCAATCATATCCTCGGCACCAACAGATTAGACGATGACGATGAACTCTGGGCAGCCGATGCAAACTCCGATGGAGTTATAAACATCTTTGATATGCTGACAGTGCGGAACACCATTCTGGGCAGCCCAAGACCTCTCGAAAAGAGAACGGTAACACGGGGCGGACTTATGACTGCCGGAACGGTCAATGTAACGGAGGATCTCAAGGAAGAAATCAAGGTAGCGACACTCCAGTACAGACAGTTTGTCACGGCGTCAGGCGTTACATTCGGCGATCCGATGCTGAGCATCGTTATGGCGGACGAGACATTCCTGCCGCTGGATACACCGGGGCTGACTGTTGTTTATAAGAACATCAGCAAGAACCAAACCAACGGCGGATCGGTAGTTGTCGATCCCGCAACCGGAGAGATTGAGGCGATCAGAGGCGGAACGGCCCTCATAGCGGCTGAAATCACCTACAAAGGTCAGACCGTGACATCTATCGCGCATCCCGTGGCAGTGGCGCATTATCCCTATATCTCTAACCTTGCTATAGACGGCAAGCCGATAGAGGGATTCTCGATAAACAGAACTGTATATGAATATCAACTGCCGATAGATCAGGATGCCTTCCCTGAGGTTACATTCGATTATCCGGGCGGAGCAAATGTTGTAATATCCGAGCCTGAAACTATAACCTCATTCTCAGGCACATATACCATTACCGTTTCTGTACCCGGAGAACTCAGCGTTACCTACAGAATAGAATTTAGGTATCCTTCCGATGCTACTAATCCTCTTGTCGGAACCGTTCGCAAAAACACAGGCATGAACGCTGTTACACAGGGCGAGGGTAACATCCGTATAGACTGGGCGACAGTCGATCAAAATCAAGACGGTGTCTCTGCAATCAATCTGCGGGCAGCGGGTACCAACGCCGATAATATGTGGCTGACATTCAACATCCATATAAACGCTCCCGAAGAAATGAAAGTAAAATACGGAAACTGGATGACAAATTCGACCTATCTGAACCGTGGTTATATCAATATACGCTCTACAGATTTGGCGAGCGGCACACGAGGCGGTACAGAGGCCAGATTCGGATGGATAATCACTCCTGCATGGGGATTGCAATATGGAATAAACCATATTAGAATCCCGCTCAAATACCTGCTCGGATATTCACCTGAATATTTTGTTCCGAGCACCGGTGATCTTTCCAATCAAGCTGATGGTTATCACGAGTGGACACTTGCACCGCAAGCAACGAGCGGGACCAAGGCAATTGCCGGAGAGGCATATTCAATCAATGTAAACGGCGTTGATGTTCCCGTTACAGAAGAGAGGTCAAGAGGAGCTGTAGCTTTGGGTCTCTCCGCTATAAACAGGATACTCTTTAACTTCGATCTTCGTGAAGGTGCATTGCGTGCCGACAGAGATTTCTTCGATGTGCAGCTGCACGACTTTAGGTTTGTCGATGAAACCTTCCTCAAAACTATAGAAGAGAGAAGAGAGGTTCTGCAGGGAATGCTCGTGACAAAACTACAACCGGGTACCTACGATCCGGTACTCTATGCGGCATATGTCGAAGCATACGATGCAGCATCAAGAGTAGTAGAATTTGCAGGTTCGCTAAATCCGATCAATCACTTTATAGAAGAATTGCAAACCGCTACAGCGGCTTTGGGATAACTCTATGGTAGGATGACCAGATGAATAGAAATAAAACCCCCGGGGAAATTCCCGGGGGTTTTGTCATGTCCTTGCGGTAACCACGGATGACCGAGGGCGGTCATCCCTACAGACCACCCCGCCGCAGCGGCGGGGTGGTATGTAGGGGCGGCAATCTGCCGCCCGGGGTGTCCCGGATTGTAGGGGACGCACCC
>WRME01000121.1 GCA_009777275.1 Oscillospiraceae bacterium | reverse complement strand
ACTATCGCAACTTTGTTGCGAGTGTTTGCCACCCCTCCCCAGAGGGGAATTGGAAATTATGGTATGCTGCTGCAATTGACAATTATGAAACATTATATTCCCAAGCACCTGTGAATATTCCAATATTATAATTACAAAGGAGATTTATCATTATGAAAAAACCGCTTGTTCTGACCATTCTTGACGGGTACGGTAATAATCCGTCTGATTACGGCAATGCCATCAAGGCCGCCAATACCCCCAACCTTGACCGGATATTCTCATCCTGCCCCGTTACCGAGATAGGAGCGTCGGGCATGGATGTGGGTCTTCCGGACGGGCAGATGGGCAACAGCGAGGTGGGCCATACCAACATAGGTGCAGGCAGGGTTGTATATCAAGAGCTGACGAGAATAACAAAGTCTATCAAAGACGGCGACTTTTTCGGCAACGCTGTTCTTACTGCCGCTATGGAAAACTGCAAAAACAACAACAAGAGCCTGCATATAATGGGTCTTCTGTCGGACGGCGGGGTGCATAGCCACAATACCCATCTCTATGCTCTGCTTGATATGGCAAAGTCGTATGGGTTAGAGCGTGTCTATATCCATGCTTTTTTGGACGGACGTGATGTTCCGCCGACATCGGGCAGGGGGTTCTTGGTGGAATGTGACCAAAAAATCGAAGAAATCGGCGTCGGAAAGATAGCCACGGTTATGGGTAGATATTACGCTATGGATCGAGACACTCGCTGGGAGCGTGTCGAAAAAGCCTATGCCGCAATGGTCTGCGGCAGGGGGATAGACTTTGCCAACGCCGCAGAATATGCCGAGCAGTCCTACGCTAACGACGTTACCGATGAGTTTGTTCTGCCCGGAGTATCAAAAGACGGTGAGAATATCCGTTCGGGTGATTCGGTTGTCTTTTTCAACTTTAGACCCGACAGAGCCAGAGAGATCACTCGATCGCTGGTTGACGGGGAGTTTGCGGGATTTGTCCGTGAGCAATACTTCCCGCTGCATTTTGTCTGCATGACAACATACGATGCCGCCATGCCGGGTGTCAAGGTAGCCTTTGCACCGCAATCTCTCGATCTTGTGCTGGGTGAGTATATATCAAAGATGGGACTGTCTCAGCTGAGGATAGCCGAAACAACCAAGTATGCTCATGTCACCTTCTTCTTCAACGGGGGACGAGAGAACCCCTTCTCCAACGAGGACAGGGTTTTAATAGACACTCCCGATGTTGCAACCTTTGACCTAAAGCCCGAAATGAGCGCATTCGGCGTTGCCGATGAGGTTGTAAGCAGAATAAAATCAGGCAGGTATGATGTTATCATACTAAACTACGCCAACTGTGATATGGTGGGACACACAGGCATATTTGATGCGGCCGTATCGGCTGTTGAGGCCGTTGACCAATGCGTGGGCATGACCGTTGCCGCCGTCAAGGAAATGGACGGTATCGCTATCATCACGGCCGACCACGGTAACGCCGATCAGATGTACGAGCCTGACGGGTCTCCCTTTACCGCGCACACAACCTATCCCGTGCCTTTCGCTATAGCCGGGCATGATTGCACCCTCAGGAGCGGAGGAAAACTCGCCGACATTGCTCCGACCATGTTAATGCTGTTAGGACTTGATATTCCCGCCCAAATGGACGGTAAAAGCCTAATAATAAAATAGTTGTTACTCTTAGGTCTTGTTTAGCATATTATAACATCAGGCAGTTAGCAGAAGGTCTTTCCGCGTGCTTGATTGGCGATTAGTGGCGGTTTATCACCGTCCATAGGGGAGCTTATCGCTATATAATCGGTTACAGGCGGAGCTGCCATTAATAAAACAACAAGACCGGAAAGAGTTTGTGGCTCATCCGGTCTTGTTGCATAGGTTAGGGGGGCAGTTGATATATTTCACGGGAATCCCCGGAAATAACTCACTTTGGTGACAGCGGGATCCGCACGATATAATCTATGTGCGTATCGGCGGTGATCTTTTGTGCTTTGGCATCTACTCCCGCCTTTTGCATTGTGCAGATAGCCTTGTTTATGGTGTTAAAGAAAAGACGGACATCCTTGACTATCGTTACGGTGTTTTGGTTGGGCTTTTCAACGCTCTCGTCAAGTATTTTTTCGATATGCTCCTCTGTTTGAGATACATTCAGCTTCTTTGATATTATGTAATATATAGTCTTGTCCCGCAGCTGTGTGTCGCTTAGTTTCAGCAGAGCTCTTGCGTGACGTTCGGTCAATCCTCCCTCAAGTATTTTTGACCGCTGGGATTCACTGAGATGCAGCAGCCGAAGTTTGTTTGCCAGGGTAGACTGAGCCTTACCCAGTTTTCTTGCGGCCTCCTCCTGGGTTATTCCCCACTCGGAAATCAGGCTTGAGATAGCCTTTGCCTCTTCAAAATAATTCAGATCCTGCCGTTGTATGTTTTCTATAAGCGCCAGTACGGCCGACTGTCTCTCGCTCTTTTCCATAACGATGCAGGGTACTTCAGACAATCCCGCCAATATAGACGCACGCAGTCTTCTCTCGCCTGATATTAGCTCGTATCTTCCTTTTGAGGATATGTCATTGCGAACTATGATGGGCTGCAAAATCCCGTTTTCTTTGATGCTGGCGGCAAGACCCATCAGCTCGGTCTGGTCAAAATGCTTTCGGGGCTGGTTGGGATTGGGATCGATGCTTTCCTGCGGTATGGTCACAACCCTGTTTATTGTTTTTTTCTTGAACATATATTTAAAACCTCCTGACCTGTCCCATTATAACATGTGTACGGACCATGTTTCAATGTTCTCGGGACCCGTTCGAAATCTGTGATTTCGGTAACGGGTGAGGTTATTATAACATAAATATACGCAATTACCATATATTTACATCGACAAAAGGTGACATTATACGCCAAGAGGTTGCACCGATTCTATTAGATTGTATCATATCCTGTCGAATGACGCAGGAATATGTCATACGGTTTAATTCCTAATCTCCCTCCGCATGGCTCCGAACCACCATGCCGCAAAGAGAAACAACGCAATATAGATAATATTGGCCGCAACCGCCCAGGTGACGGTATGATTCGGAATAGGCGACATACCAAAGGCTATCATGTTAATATCGGTGTTGAAAAAGACTATTGTTTTTAATATGTCACTGAGCGCTATGCCGCTCTTTTGTACATAGCTGTAGTCGGGAAAGACAAGGTTGTTATATAGTATGCTCCCTGCCGCTCCGCTTCCTAAAAAGGTCATCAGCACCCCTAATCCCGTGGCTGTTTTGGAGCTTTTGGTTATGGATGACAGCATGAATGCAAATGTCACTATCGTTATCACCCCAAGACTGCCCAGCAGATACCTGAGCGCCACGAACAGCAGACCGGGATAGCTCTTGACATCGATAGGAGCATCGACGGGATAGACAATCTTAAAGTGTATATGAGCGGCTCCTATCTGCTCGGTTCCGTAATAATGTCCCGACAGTATTAGGCTTGTGACATAGTACACCAACCCCAAAATCAGTACAAGGCTGACAACGGCGGCATATTTTGCAAAGAATATCTTGGTTCTCGAAACGGGGCCCGACAGCAGATGCTTTGCGGTGTTTCCCGAAAACTCTGACGAAACAATGCCGCCCGCTATGATTATGACAAACACGCCTACATATATAAGCAGTCCTACCGTACTGCGGAATATCTGCCAAAAGTTAGAGTTTATATTACGCACCGAATTATTCCTGTCGGATAGGGTGAAATACTCTATATCATTCTCAAGCCTGTAGAGACCCACATGGAGATTCTCGTTGTCCACCATCAGCGGATAGAGATTCGTTTCATCCTGTGAGTATGAATCAACATTTTGTTTTAACACGGCTATCTCTGATATAAGATTGGATTTCCAGTTGCTGTGATCAGGTTTTATATAGTTATCAAGCCGATAATTTGTTTCCCACAATGCTGTTTCCTTAGCATGATCGGATGAATAGCTAAAGTTATACTCAAGATGTCCTTGCAGTAAATTCAGATAATTCCACCAATTGTCACGTTCGATAGCGTCTGTCATACCATAATGTAAATCAGATAACATTTTGTCGTGACCGTCTGATTCGGCTGTTATCTTTACCCCAAAGGCGTACTCTGTCGCCGCCATTCTCCAGTCTGACGGGGCTGTCTGATCTCCGGCGTTCCCTGTAAAGGGAATGTTGTCTATGATAAATTGGTACATCTCTACATAAATATCCCAGTGTTCTATATCGTCTTGATTCCGTGTTGTCTGTGTTATCCTGAATTTGTAAAAATCATCCGAATGACGAACGGGTGCGGCAGCACCCTGGGTTGGAGGGAGTTTTAGGTTAAATGGATCCTGATGGTATGTAACAATACTATATGCGGCCGCCAAAAGAACAACCGACGCCGCCATAATTACAGCCGATGGTTTTGCAAAGATCTTGATATATTCGTTGTATATAAGAGCGAAAAATCTACGCAATCTGATTACCTCCTCCCGTGACTTCCATAAACACATCCTCGAGTGAGCGTTCTATAGATGACGCGCCCATCAGCAAAACTCCGGCAGTTATCAGCCTTGTCGTTATAGCTCCTACCGTCTCATCGCTATCGGCCGCTATATCTATACTGCCCTTTGTCTTGTCGGAGGATACAATCCTATACCCTGACAAAACCTCCATAGCCGTGTCGTATGGCTTTACGGTAAACCGAGTTATCTTCTGCCCGCCCGATGCCCGCTCCATGAGTTCCTTGGTCGTCTTGACCCCCATCATTTTGCCGCCGCAGATAATCCCTACCCTGTCGCACATCAGCTCCATCTCAGACAGCAGATGGCTCGACACAAGCACCGATGTTCCGTCCTTAGCAAGCTTCTTTATGGTATCTCTAAACTCGTGTATTCCCGCCGGGTCAAGCCCGTTTGTCGGCTCATCGAGTATTAACAGTTTCGGTCTGTGCATGATAGCCTGAGCAAGCCCCAGTCTCTGCCGCATACCCAGCGAATATTGCTTGACCTTATCCTTGATTCTCTTTTCCATTCCCACAAGTTTTACAACCTCATCAAGACGTTCTGTCGTAACGCCCTTTCGCATACGCATATACTGCTTGAGATTGCTCATTCCGCTGAGAAAGCCATAGGTTTCGGGGTTTTCCACGATTCCGCCGACATATGACAGCGCCTTTTCGTGGTTGCCTTTCAGAGGGGTACCGCAGATCTCTATCTCGCCCGAATCGGTTCTCAGCAATCCCAAAATCATCTTTATAGTAGTGGTCTTGCCTGCACCATTCGGCCCCAAAAACCCGAACACCTCACCGCCGAATGTCTCGAAAGACAGATCGTCAATAACAAGCCTGCTCCCAAAAGACTTCGATATGTTCTTTACCTTTAATACAGTATCCATGTAATATCTCCTAAATGTAATTTTCTACGGGAAAAACACCCGCCCTTGCGGCGGCACCCCAACGACAATTGACAATGAACAATGTACAATTGACAATTATTGTAAATGTAAATTTACTGGTAGAAATAGAGTTAGATCCCTATAATTTTAAGCCCCCGTAACTGTCCATTGTTCATTGTAAATTGTCAATTGGCATCATTCCCCTCTGGGGAGGGGTGGCAAACACTCGCAACAAAGTTGCGATAG
>WRME01000120.1 GCA_009777275.1 Oscillospiraceae bacterium | reverse complement strand
AGAGATTTACAATCTGATGACCTCACGAACACACTCTTTTAGCACTATATCTTGTGTTCGGTTTCAAAATTTGTGCAATGTGTGAAATCAACATGGTTTGCAACTAACGCCATTTTTTTTTAGCGTATCCGTTTTTGTTCTCCTGCCTGCTGCGGGCTATTGCCAACGCACCTGCGGGTACATTTTGGGTTATGGTAGAACCTGCCGCCGTATAGGCGTTTTCGCCCACCGTTACGGGAGCTATCAGGTTTGTGTTGCACCCTATAAAGGCATTGTCGCATATATTGCAGCGTGCTTTCTTCTTTCCGTCATAATTAACCGTGACACATCCGCAGCCGAAGTTGACGCTCTTGCCAACGTCCGAATCACCTATGTATGTAAGATGAGCCACCGATGTCCCTTTGTCTATATGAGAGTTTTTAACCTCTACAAAATCGCCTATCTTAACCCCGTCTGCTATATGGCTGTTTGGTCTGATATGGCTGAACGGCCCTATCTTTACACCGCTGCCTATGTCACTGCTGTAGATCTGGCTGGCATTGATGACCGAATCATCACCTATGGTAGAATCCTCGATAAAAGCTCCCGGCCCGATAACGCAATGACTTCCGATCTTACAGGCACCCTTAATTATAGTTCCGGGTAATATTTTTGTCCCTGCTCCTATCGTCACCTTTGGAGAGAGTATGACCCCGTCCACAGATACAAACTCGACACCGTTGTAAAAGTGCATATCAATTATATTCTTTTTGGCGATTTCACATAAACCCCATAGTCCCTTGCGATCGTTAGCGCCCAAGACGGCATCGGGGTTTTCGGCTGTATATGCCCCTGCGGGTTTGCCGGAATTAAGCAGCAGTTTGACCGTATCGGGGAGATAATACTCCCCGCCCTCGTTTATGTTTGATATAACCCCCAGCATCATAATCAGATCGCTCTTGTTAAACCAAAACGCACCCGAGCTTACCTCCTTTACCGATAACTGCTCCCATGCGGCATCCTTGTGTTCGACGATTCCTGTCATAATACCGCCGCCTGAACGGATTATCCTGCCGTATCCCGTAGGATCAGGCACTACAGCGGAGATCACCGTAGCCGAGTTCTCCGCTCCTACATGGAGCTTGTGCGCCTGTCTGATGGTATCATTGCTGATAAAAGGCGCATCCCCGCATAATACGAGAACATCCTTTGCCGGGGTTGATTCGAGATACTTCATAGCACATTGCACGGCATGACCGGTCCCCAACTGCTCAGGCTGAAATGCGGTCGATACAGTGCTGAAGTTTTTGGCGAGATACTCCTCGACAACCTCATGCTTGTATCCTGTGACAACGCATATATCCTTAACCCCGGAAAGACGGCAGGAACTTATGACCCATGAAATCATAGGCTCAAATGCAACCTCCATCATAACCTTAGGCATATCGGACATCATACGCTGCCCTCTGCCGCCTGCCAGTATTACGGCACAGACGTTTTCCATTACAACACCCCTTCTAAAACATTACATTCTCAAATATATCTTCAAGCGAAATTTTCATATCAGGAAACAGGCAAGAGCTAAACTCGTAAACAAGGCCGTCCTTTTCTTCCCTGCTCATTCTGCTGAGCATATAATCGGGATAGAGAGTGTATATATCATCAAGTTCTAATCTCGCATCCTTTAGCAGATAAACCTCGATTATACAATTATTCGGATCTACTATCCAGTATTCCTTTACCCCGCATTTTTCATACAATTCTTTTTTATACCCTCTGTCCCGTTTGACGGTGGTGGGTGAAATAACCTCTACTACCAAATCAGGAACTCCGTGCAGACCGTCCCGCTTGATCTTATCCTTATCGCAGACGATCATAACATCCGGAACTACGGTATCATCCTCGGTCAGAAACACATCCATACCGTCAACGATAGGAAGACATGGTTTTCCCTTTAAATAATTGCTGAAAAGGCTGTAAATGCTGCCCGATACAAAATTATGATTAGAATTAGGACGGGGAGACATGGCGATTATTTTGCCGCCGATCTTTTCTTCCCACGCCTCATAATCATATGCTAAATTACCGTTCATATACAACAGCTCCTTTGGTTTTTCGGAACGGTCACAGACCGTTCCCTACAACATCGCCCGCGGAACGGTCACAGACCGTCCCTACAGCGGGGTTACGGTGATATATTCGACCTTGACATCGTTGACCCCTCCGGTGAGTGTTACGGTATTATCCGTACCTGGATTCATTTTTACGGTGATGAAACAATCATCCGAAAACTCGGATACTTCTGCCGGCATAAGATTTATCAGCGAATAATCAATGTCGTTGACTTTAAGCCGCAGTTTTCCAACCCTCTCTGCCGATGAGAAGGATATACGCAGGGTGTTTCTGCTGCCATCTTTGCCGCCGTCAACATTATCGAATCTCAGGAATGATCCCTCTTTCTCAAGTCCCTCGGCAACATTGCCGTTTATGACCGCCCCTCCGCCAAGGACGGCATCTTTGGCAGGATATTTTTTCATATCAGCAGACCGAGCGGGAGGAGGCCCAACGGGTTTTACACCCTCTTTGGTTTGTTTAACTATCTGTATAGTCCCGTCATCATTGAAATAGAGACAGTCCACGCAGACCGATCTCAGGTTACCCCTGTCTGAAATATCCTGATTATGATAGAACAGGTACCATTGACCTTTGTATTCAACCACCGATCCATGCGATGTTCCGCAGCCGACCTCTTCTATAATAACGCCTCTGTATTGCCACGGACCGAGCGGATTCTCGGAGGTAGCGTATCTCATTTGATTGCGGTTTTCCATTCCGTCTCCGTTTTTGCGGGGCAGATGATGGTTATCCGAATAAACAAGATAATACAGCCCGTTTCGTTTAAACACCCATGTCGCTTCGTGGAAATCCTCAAGCCCACGCATTATTCGGGGCTGCTCTTTCATGGTGATCATGTCATCGTTGAGCTGACCGCCTTTGCAGCGATCGTCCCTGCTTCCTCCGCCGAAATACATATATGCCCGTCCGTCATCGTCTACAAGCACGGCCGGATCTATCATAAACTCTCCCGCTATTCCGACACCCTCCCATGTCACAAAGCCGGGATCGCCCACCTTAAAATCCTTTGCGGGATGATTGCTTGTCGCAACGCCTATCTCCCATGTTGTACCCCAGCTGTCTCCCGACGGATGGGGGAAATAGTAGTAGTATGTACCGTTTTTATAGGCACAGTCGGGCGCCCACATAAAGCCGCCGTCTTTCCTGCCCCAGGGAACATCGTTTGAATATGCCTGAGAGCTTAGAATCTCGCCCTCATCCCTCCAATGCACCATATCCTCAGACGAGTATACATGGTATCTGTCCATATAATCGCATCCTCGTGCGGGTTCAAGATCGTGGGACGGATAGATATAGATCCTGCCGTCTTCCCAAACGTGCGCCGAGGGGTCGGCCGTAAAGATGGTTGTAATAATCGGATTGCCGGCAGATTCCTTTAATTTAAATCCGGGGTTGGTATCTTTATTCATTCTTTTTATCCTCCATAATAATTTTATTAGATCTCCTACTATTATATTATTACAATTTTCCGATCAAAATTCAAGTGGTTTTTTATAATAAATTTTATTTGTCTTTATTTTTGAAACTTTCACTACAAATTTGTCGCAAAAGAGGTAGAATATTAGCTATATTCCCACGAGAAGTCTGTTGGTTGAGCAGAGTTCGTTTGTTAAAATTTTACAATAGCAGAGACCCAGCGATTATTTATTTTTTATTCCCATTGACTTTTTATTGTTAATTCGATATAATTCAGTATTATAGCAATATACAAGGAGTGATTGTTATGCGAATGGATTTGCTTTCCCTGCTCGAGCGGGATGCCAAACTAACGGCGGGAGAGATTGCCGTTAGGCTGGGAGTGTCTGAAGAGGATGTAAAGAAAGAGATAGAGACACTGGAGCGGGAGCAGATTATCTGCGGATACGGTGCGTTTGTTAATTGGAAGCGTGTGGATAACGAGCATCTTACCGCTCTTATAGAGGTAAGGGTAACACCGTCACGAGGAAAGGGATTCAAGGGAATTGCCGAAAGAATCTACAGATTTGACGAGGTTAAGGCTGTCTATCTCATGTCGGGCGCATATGATTTGGCGGTCATAATCGAGGGCAGAACGCTGAATGAAGTGGCCGAATTTGTTTCGGACAAACTCTCCCCGCTCGAATCGGTTTTGAGTACGGCTACCCATTTTGTACTTAACAAATTTAAAGACCACGGCATTGTTTTTGACGGGCAGGATCTTTCCGATGAAAGGATGATAGTATCTCCATGAGCAGTTTTGTGTCGCAGACTATAAAGGATCTGCCGCCGTCGGGAATACGAAAATTCTTCGATGTAGCGGCCGAGATGGAGGACGTTGTCTCTCTCGGTGTCGGAGAGCCTGATTTTGTCACGCCCTGGCATATTCGGGAAGAGGCGATATTTTCTCTCGAACAGCGGCACACCATGTATACCTCAAATGCCGGAATGTCCGAACTCAGGGACGAAATCAGCCGATATATGTCCGATCGGTTCGGACTGCAATATAACCCCAACTCACAGGTTTTGGTGACGGTCGGAGCAAGCGAGGGGATCGACATTGCCCTGAGAGCCATCATCAATCCGGGTGACGAGGTGTTGGTTGTCGAGCCGTGTTTTGTTTCCTACAACCCCTGCGTGCTGATGGCGGGCGGCGTTGCGGTATCGGTACCTACAAAGGCCGAGAACGATTTTCGTGTAACCGCCGATGATATAAGGGACAAAATCACCCCTAAAACAAAGGCTGTCATGCTCTGCTATCCCAATAATCCCACAGGAGCCATCCTTGAGCATGACGACTTAGATAAGATAGCGGCCCTGCTGAGAGAGCATGAAATCGTTGTGATCAGCGATGAGATATATGCCGAGCTTACATACGGCGATGATCCCCATACAAGCATTGCATCATTTGCGGGAATGTATGAAAAAACCATTGTGATAAACGGATTCTCCAAGGCGTTTGCCATGACAGGATGGCGGTTGGGATTTGTCTGCGGCCCGTCCGAGCTGATGGAGGCAATGGCAAAGATACACCAATATATCATCATGTGCGCCCCTACCATCGCTCAATACGGCGGCTTGGAGGCGCTAAAAAACGGTATGCCCGATGTTGAGGCTATGCGGAAGGAATATGACGGCAGACGCCGATATATGCTGGACGAGTTCTGCAAGATGGGCATCGACTGTTTTGAGGCTCGGGGTGCCTTCTACCTCTTCCCGTCCATAAAGAAATTCGGCATGGGATCGGAAGAGTTTTGCAGACGTCTTTTGAATGAGCAGAGACTGGCGGTTGTTCCGGGAACGGCATTCGGCGCCTGCGGAGACGGATATATCCGCTGTTCCTACGCATATTCTATTGATAGCATAAAAGAGGCCCTGTTGCGGCTTCGTAAATTTATATAGGGAGAATATTATTCTATGGCTATGAATATTTGTGACAAACTCCATGAGGAATGTGCAGTTTTCGGCGTGAGCCTGAGAAATAACGATGCTGTGGGGGTAACCTACAACGGATTGCAGGCGCTGCAGCATAGGGGACAGGAGAGCGCCGGTATCGCCGTTGTTAATAACGGCCATATACCCTGTCA
>WRME01000119.1 GCA_009777275.1 Oscillospiraceae bacterium | reverse complement strand
ACCCCGCCGCTGCGGCGGCACCCCTCCCCAGAGGGGAATGGGGCTTGCATACTATAATTTCCAATTCCCCTCTGGGGAGGGGTGGCAAACACTCGCAACAAAGTTGCGATAGTGTTTGACAGGGTGGTCACGATACAATTGACAATGAACAATGTACAATGGACAGTTACGGGGGCTTGAAATTATAATTGTTCATCGTTAATCGTACATTGTTAATTGTTCAAGCCCTTGCCCTCTTTCGTAAAGAGGGTGCCGCCGCAGCGGCGGGTGTTTTTCCTTTCGTGTCTTTCGTGATTTTCGTGGTTGCAATATAATTCTACATTCTACATTCTGCATTCTTAATTCTGCATTCTGCATTGATATTCATAGTTTGGATGTGTTAAAAATATGACAGAGATACTCAGAACAGATCTTCCGGGAAAGAGGGCCGAGTCGGCGGATAACGCCGCTGTTGCGGCTTTGTTTGAGGCGGAGAAAAACAACGGCAATCTCGAAAAAGCCCGACAGTTGGGCGCCATATTAGCGGCCGAGGTTGACAGCAACGACGGTGAGTTTGTCTTCGGTCTCGATAATCGTGAGAACCACGATATTATTCTTCAGCGTAGATTGTTGTTGGCCTTTACGATCACAAAGGCGCTTGAGATGTTTGCTCCAAATGCCATTACCGCCAAAACAGCGTCCGGATTCTTTCTCGATACCGTCAAGGTCACCTCCCCGCATATATACGCCGACATACGGGAAAATCCCGCCTTTTCGTATTATCTTCTCGCCCTGAGAGAAAGCAAGAGCAAGAGCGGAAACAGCGCCGTTGGCAAGACCTTTTCCAAACTATGCGGAAGAGAAGAGGATGAAATATACAAAGAACTGGGCGAGGCTCTATACCTGCATTTTCTCGATCTCGTCTGCCAAAAATGCGAGGGATTGAGGTTTGTTTTATAAAACTTTCAGAAAGGCGGGGGATTAAAACTGTGAAATTTGATTTTTCACATGATTCGATGAAAACCCTTGAAAAACTAGATTCTAATTTAGCAGGAAGAATTATCAAGGGCATTATAGGACTTCCTGATAAGGGGCAAATTAAATCATTATCAGGAGAACTCGAAGGATTGCTGAGGTTGCGTATAGGCAATTGGCGTATAACATACAGCGTGGAAAACGAAACTGTACTTATAAAACAAATCAAGCCGCGCGGTGAAATATATAAATAAGTTAGGAGATCAACAATGAGCCAAAAAACAATAAATTTTTATGATGTTGTGGAAAAGCTGTCAATAGAGCGGCAAACTGTGATATTCAGGCTTGCTCTCGATATGTTGTCAGCACAGCAAACAGAAGCCTTTGATTATTATTCACCTGTAGATATACAGGAAATAAAGCGTGCAGGTGATGAAATCAAAAGAGGAGATTGTGTGTCTTTTTCTTCGGTAGAAAAGTTGTCGGAAAGGTTTTGCGTATGATGCGTATGAAAAAGATTATACTTATCATATTAGTATTGATTCTGACGGCCTGTTCCGGAGAGGTTTCGGACTATTCGCATGATGGCGAGGATGAGAATGTTCCCGCATGGGCCGATAATACCGATACAATTGCTATTCCGGTGTTGGCCGAGAATCATCTCACCGGGCTTACAGACCTTGTTCCCGGCAAAGAAAAAAGCCGCCCTATAGCGGTTGTGGTCAGTAATATAAAGCAATCGTTGCCTCAGCGTGGGATAGGATCGGCCGATATAGTCTATGAAGCGGTGACCGAGGGCGGCATAACCCGTCTTTTGGCGGTGTTTGCCGATGTTGACAGAATAGGTCAGCAGCTGGGACCTGTCCGCTCTGTGCGTGAGTGCTTTGTCGATATAGCCATGCCGCACAATCCCATACTGGTGCATCACGGCGGAAGCGATTCGGGATACGCTCTGCTCAGGAGCAGGAAGACGCAGAACATAGACGGAATGAATATGGCAAACATAAGTTTTGTGCGGGATGATGCAATAGCGGCATCCAAGGGGCTTGAACATAGCAGCTTTACAAATTCGCAAGGGTTAAAGCGGGGAATAGAGCAAAAGAAATACATCATGGAATCGGATCCCGTCAAACCCATGGTCTTTGCCGATGGATCAACAACGGTAACACTGGGACAAGACCCCGCAAACACCGTGAGGGTGCCGTTTTCAAACTATGTCACCGCTGTTTTTGAATATGACCCGCAAAAGCAAGCATATCTGAAGTCCCAGTTCGGATCGCCGCATATAGACGGCATCACAGGGGAGCAGATCACCGTCACAAACCTATTTGTTCTCTTTGCCCGCACTACGGTACAATCGGAGATTCTAACCTCATACGATCTCTCCGGCAATAGCGGATTCTACATAAACGGCGGCGAGGCTCGTCCTATAACCTACACAAAATCAAAATTTGACCAGCATTTTAAGTTTATAGCGGCAGACGGAAACGAACTCATAGCGGCAAGAGGCAAATCCTGGATCTGCATCGTTCCCGTGGGACAAAGGAGTGCGGTGTCGATTGGGTAACTACACATTCCGTATATAATGAAACAGCCACTGCTGTGCAATGCCTTTGTATTTTTCTATGTTGGGCGGGAATCCGGCGGGATAGTATCGATCCAATGCGCGTTTTATCCACACATCTACCGGAAAGGCATCGAGACGGTAAAACCCGAATAGCAGCACACATTCTGCAACCTTGGGTCCGACCCCGCTGATCTGCATGAGATAACTCCGTGCCGACGGGGTGTCCATGGTTTTTACGGCGGATAGATCCACCTGACCATTGGCAACCTTGTCCGCCGCATCGAGTATATACTTTGCTCTGAATCCCGCTTTAAGACAGGCTAACCCTTCGATCCCTGCCGATACAATACTTGCGGGATCCGGAAAGGCATAATAATCCCCGCAAATCCCCGTATGCTTTTGACCGAGATTCTCGCAAAGACGGCTGATAATGCCTTTGATTCGGGGGATGTTGTTGTTCTGCGATATGATAAAGCTGACAAGCGTTTCCCATGGGTGCTGTTTTAGTATGTGTATTCCTCCTGCAAAGTCGAAGGCTTTTTTTAGAGTATCGTCAACGGCTGTTACTTTTTTGATATGACCGTAATCTGTGCCGAAATCAAAATAGTCATGCCAAAACATATCGAACTCATCCTGCGATGCTCCTCTGAACACAATCTTGTCCCCGTCCTGACCAACCATGACGGCCTTGCCGTCTGCAATAACATATATGCTGCCGTCCTGCATAAATTCGCAGCGAAAGCACTGCCCGCAATCGAGGGTATCGGCAAGAGAGAATCCGGGAGCGGAGTATATAATCTCGTTCATACAACCATGCCTATTTCTATGAGTCTTTCTAACAGCTCAGGGTAGGGTATTCCGCTGTATTCAAAAAGTTTGCCGAACATACTGATGTTTGTGAATCCCGGCATTGTATTGACCTCGTTGAGATATATTTCCCCTGCGGGTGTGACAAAAAAATCTATTCTCGAAAGACCCCTGCATCCCAATATCTTATATGTCTTTGCCGCTATTTCCGCTATTTCCGCCCTTTTTTCCGGGGAAATCTTTGCGGGAATAATCGTCTTAGAGAGAGCGTTGTTGTATTTTGCATCGTAATCATAAAACTCGTTAGCGGGAATGATCTGCCCTACTTCAGATACTATCGGGTTTTCGGTCGTTCCCATTACGGCTATCTCGGCCTCTATGCCCTCTATACATTCTTCTGCGACAACCTTGTCGTCATGTGTAAATGCTATCTTTATTGCCTCCCTCAGCTGCGCCTTGTCCTTTGCTTTGCTGATTCCTACAGAAGATCCTGTGTTTGCGGGTTTTACAAAGATGGGCATACCCAGCTCCGATTCAAGACTGCTGCATATCTGGTCTAAGTCAGCAAGGGCCGATTTTCTTATGCTGATCCATTTTGCGCTCTTTATTCCGGCCGCTTGGGTCAGCGCATGGGTGGCATCCTTATCCATACAGACCGATGAGGAGTATGTATCACATCCGACATAGGGAATACCCGACATTGCCAGCAATCCCTGAATACAACCGTCTTCGCCGTATCTTCCGTGTAAAACAGGGAAAACGCAATCCAGCTTTAGCAATGAGTATGTTCCGTCGTCAAGCAGCTTGAGCAGTCCTGTGTGGGAACGGTCGGGGCTTATAACCGCCGTAACACAGTCGGAGTGTTTATACCATTCGTCATTTTCGATTAAATCTATACTACCGGGATAGTATAGCATCCTGCCTTTTTTTGTGATTCCTACACATACTATCTCGTATCTATCCTTTGGTATGCTGTTTATAACCGAAACGACAGATTTAAGAGATATTTCATATTCTGAAGACATTCCCCCGAAAATTACACCAACCCGCAGTTTTGACATATACCATCACTCCTTGATATGATTTTTATGATTCTCTAAAGACATAAATTCGTCATAATCGCTTTTAAACAGCCTATCCTGCACTATCCTGTATTTTTCAAATTCATTTTCGGCGTGTGCTTTTGCGATTTGTGCAGTAATCCTACCCGAATTATTCAAAACCTCATATTTACTCGCTTTGATCACTAAATCCAGCTGCTCCGCCCAATCTGCCATTGTCATCGGGATTTTACGCCGTGCCATACCTTCGGCTAAATCTAAATATCCTGATACTATAAACTCAAGTTCTTGCATTTCTTTTTCTGTTAAGTAATTCTTTGCAATGGAAACATCGCTTTTCACAATCTTGCCGTGAGGCGCTTTTTCCCATGTAGTAAGACCCATATGTTCCTTTTCGCTGTCCGCTCGTGTGTATATTAGCTCAGCAGCCGTGTGGTGATGCACAGCCCAATGAAGTTTGTTCTGAACCTTAGCAAAAAACTCTTGAGTTGTTTTTGCTTTTTTATCATAATCCATAGCAGTAGAATAAATATCTGTGATTTTTTGGTAAAATCTCCGTTCGGATAACCGTATTTCTCTTATTTCTTCAAGCAAACGCTCAAAATAATCGTCATCCAAAAACATTCCGTTTTCCATTCGTTTTTTGTCAATCAAATATCCCCGTAATGCAAATTCCCGCAAAGTAATGGTTGCCCACTGCCTAAACTCGGTCGCTTTATGGGAATTAACACGATAACCAACCGCTATAATCATATCAAGATTATAGTGCTTAATCTTGCGGTTTACCGTGCGGTCACCCTCATTTTGAACTACTAAGAAATCCTTAGTAGTTGCTGTTTCATCTATTTCAGATTCGGAAACAATGTTTTTGATGTGCATAATGACATTTTCGGTGGTGGTTTCAAAAAGGTATGCAATCAGCTTGTGTGAAAGCCAAACCGTGCCGTCCTGCACCCTAACCTCAACGCCGTTGCCGCCTGTTTGGTATGCAAAGGTTAAAAATTCGGCGGAAGCATTGCGAATAACAAGTTTATCTTTCATATCCTCCCTCACTATATCTATAAGCTCCTTTTTTATTTCTATTATACATTACTCATTTATAATTGTCAAATGCTACGCCCTCTCAGTCGGCGTTGCCGCCGACAGCTCTCCCAAAGGGAGAGCCAAGGGTGTCCTATACAAACCCCGTGTATCTTCTTGCCTCTCCCTTTGGGGGAGGGGTCACGCCGGGGCGGGACGGGGAGGGGGGGGCGGGGGGGGCAGACTACA
>WRME01000118.1 GCA_009777275.1 Oscillospiraceae bacterium | reverse complement strand
TTCATTGTCAATTGTATCGTGACCACCCCGTCAAACACTATCGCAACTTTGTTGCGAGTGTTTGCCACCCCTCCCCAGAGGGGAATTGGAAATTATAGTATGCAAGCCCCTGCCCTCTTTCGTAAAGAGGGTGCCCTCGCAAGGGCGGGTGTTTTTCCCCTGGTGCCGCCGCAGCGGCGGGGTGGTCTTAATTCTCAATTGCCATCACGGGTCCGTCTTTGCATATGCGGGCATAGTATTCCTTGCCGTCTTTGACGGCTTTGCATGAGCATACAAGGCAGGCTCCAACGCCGCACGCCATGCGTTCTTCCAGCGAAACTTCGCAGTCTATGGCATTTCCACGGCATATGGCGGCAACGGCTCTGAGCATACCCTCAGGGCCGCAGGCATAGACCTTTTCGGGCGGGTTATCGGCTGATAATTGCTTGAATCTCTCGGTGACATATCCGCAAAAACCGTATGAGCCGTCGTCGGTGCATATATGCAGATCCGAGACCTCGGCGAAATCATCCTCGAGAATGATAGAATCCTTATCACGAAATCCCAGTATGACAACGGGGTTGTCAAGCTCCTTGCAGAGCTGCAGCAGCGGCGGCGATCCGATCCCGCCCCCGATAACCATTGTACTGCCCTGTATGGGATTCCACCCTTGACCCAGCGGAGCGATCATGTCTATGTAATCACCTTGGTTTAGCCGTGATATTTCCGCCGTGCCGTTACCCCTGACCTGTATCACGAGCCTGACCGTTCCCGCTTGTCTGTCTATCTCGCATATCGATATAGGGCGCCGCAGAGTAAATCCGCCGACCTTGATATGTACAAACTGCCCCGATTGGGCCGTAGCGGCAACCTCCGGACAATGCAGGGTAAAATCAACGACATCGGCCGCCTGCATTCTTTTGCTTGTTATCGGAAAAAGACCTGTAATCATATTGTAACCTCGCCAATTAAATTAATTATATTTATACAAATACACATCATTATTATCGTTTATGTAAATCAGCCGTTTTCCATCGGTAAAATGGTATCTGAAATACTCCTCATTCATTGTGTCGTCTATATTCAGTTCCGTAATACTTTCTGTCTCGCTGTCAAAAATATGAAATTTTCTCGTGTTGGAGTTGTAAAATAAAAACTCTGTTTCATCCTTTGTTATCAATGAATTACGTCTAACTATCTGAATATCGTCATCAGTGTATGTATCACGGCTTATTGGAATGATTTTTTTATACTCGTTATTTTCTTTCTTCAAAACTATTTGTGTCCTCCCAAGTGTTCTGACATAATAATAGTTATCCCATACTTCCATTTCCCAAGGAAGATAGGTCTCGCCAATTTCATCGGGAGTGTTTAGAAAATCACCTAAAAGAGATATATATTCTACAGAAAGCTCTTCTCCTGATAAATTATATGTACATAGATAATGTTTAAATGTATCTTCGGTCTCTCTAAATTCTAAAGTATAAATAATTCCATCAAAATATTTAGCGTTTAATATTGTACCTCCGGCTTTGTTGGGATTAGGATATTGGTTTGCAATGATAGTTTCGGTCGTTCCATCGATATTCCCTAAAGCAATATAGCTTATTTCTTCATCGTCAGCGTTCCTGCCGATTATATGTTTAATATATCGTTCTTCATCAACAACAGAATAATAAACAAGGGGATGCGCTTCTTTATCCTCAGAAAGTTCGGTAACTCCCCCTTTTTCAACATCAATCATAAAATGAATGCTTTTTTCGTCTATCATACCCATAGTGAAAAATAGTTTATTATCAAGAAGTATAAATGATCCAGACCACATTCTCGCTTTTTCAATTCTGCCTATTTCTATACTTTTGCTTGATTTTATATCATATTTCCAAAAGATAACTATTTCTGATTCGTCTATTGTATTATAAACAATATAATCATCGGTCATTCCAACAGGAAAATGTAAAGATGGAACATTGTGTTCGATTGGAATGTTCACCTTTTGTATATCTGCCGTGGTAGATACATTCCCATTATTAAAACAGCTTACAATTAACATCATCTTAAAAAATACGCACAACACAAAAACAACAGCTTTCATAAAACCACTCTCTTTCTTATTAGAATATGCGGTCATATAAATGACCGCATATATCAATTTAATTAGTTCGTTAAAATTACTATGTTATTCTACCAAATTAAACGGTTTTGATTTGTCCACAGACCGTTATACACAGAACTTGACCCCATCCAATACTTGCCTGTGGGATAGGTGCTAACTCTCCTTGTTACTTCCGAATCAACAACGTAATATTGTATACTGCTCGGATTCCGTTGACCTGCAACATTCATAAAATGACCACTAGTAGTAGTATATGGCCATCCTTGTCCTGAATTCATTCTTACGCCTATAATAACAGGCATATCGCTGATTCCTACACCAAAATTTATCAAGTGTTCCATGTGTGCCTTATCAGTTGGAGATGTCATAAGAAAAGGAATCGCAATGCGTGCGTTAAGATAATTCATCATATTTACAAGACTTGAGCCACTACTTTGCGTTGTACCTATCGCTGCCGCTATAGACTGTTGAGAAGCTGAAGAAGAGTTTAAATAATGAATACTCTGCTTTGTTGTTGCCGGACCACAATACCAATTGTTTTCTTGCACAAAATGAGGGATATTTCTAGTAACAACAGTGATAGATCTATTGTTTAATAATTCTTTCATAGCTCTTGTTTTTTCATTGTCGATATTGTATGCAAAATCAAGTTTTGCAAGAGCTATATCTTTTTGTTCTTCGTTGAGTATCCTATTAGAAAGAATTTCGTCTTTTTGTCCCTCATATGTTGTTGGATAACTGACCGTGTCCACGTTTCCGAAAAAGTTGTTTTTTTCATTGCTACCATTAGCGTACACCGGAATTAATGTCGTGCCTGCTACAACACACATACATACGATTAAACATATAATCTTTTTCATAATAAAAATACATCCTTTCAAAATTTTATAAATTTGTGTTTTTACAGTATATTTCGTCCATATAGCTTAGTCCACTTGGAATCACCTTTCTTTCCGTAATAACATCATAACTCGTTTCATTTGTTAATTTTACAGTAACACATTATTCCATATAATGCAATAGGTGATTCGTAACTTTGTAGAATATACCAATATATATATATATATATATATATATTGGTATTTGTGTAATTTGATATGAAAATAGTTGGATTCAGATCAATTGGAAATTCCCTCCACACTTTTTCTATACAACCCCACCTAAATCATCCCGCATTTTCTCTGCTGCTCTGCGGGCGGCTGCGGCGTATTCACGCTCGTGGCATCCTTCTTTTTTCCATGCGTACATAAGTCCCCGTGAGTTGTTGACGATTGCACCGATTCCGTTTTTGCCGAATGCGTGTCTTACATCATCGGCCTTTCCTCCTTGTGCTCCGTAACCTGGAACCAGGAAGAATGTATGCGGCAGTTTTTCCCGCAGCTCTCTGAGCTGATCGGGATATGTCGCCCCTACAACGGCACCGACAGGACTGTACCCGTATCTGCCATGCAGATCCTTACCCCAATTCTCGCACATATTGCCCATCAGCTCATACACGGGATCGCCTTGGATAACCCTATCCTGCAACTCTCCCGATGACGGGTTGGAGGTCTTGACCAGCACAAAGATTCCCTTGTCGTGCTGTCTGCATATGTCCAAGAGCGGGGTTATGCCGTCACTGCCGAGATAACCGTTGACGGTCAGGGCATCGGCGCCAAACGCCTCCCCTGTTGTCCCGCCTAATTGGGTAAATCCCAGATGAGCGGCGGCATATGCCACCATGGTTGTGCCAATATCGTTGCGTTTTCCGTCTGTGATGACAAACATATCCTTAGATTTTGCATATTGTATCGTTTCCTGCAACACACGAACGCCCTCCCAGCCGAGCAGCTCGTAATAGGCGCATTGCGGTTTTACGGCGGGAACAATATCGCAAATAGCATCGATAAGACCCTTGTTAAAATCGAGTATGGCGTTTGCTGCCCCCAAGAATGTCTCCCCATGCTGTTTGTAGGAGTTCTCCCGAATATATTCGGGAATGTTCTCTATTGTTGCATCAAGCCCTGCAACGGTGGGATTCCCACTGCGTTCTATACGCTCGATAAGCCGATCGAATGACATATACATACCTCCAATTATATTATACAACTCTGCATTCTGCATTCTGCATTCTTAATTCTCTGCTCTATACACTACTTCCCCACCCTTGATGGTCATAACTATCCTGCCTGTCAAGGTCATGCCCTTGAATGGGGTGTTGCGTGATTTTGATCTAAACCTCTCTGGTTCTACAGTCCATCTGCGTTTTATATCGGCAACGGCAATGTCTGCGGGGTCGCCTTTCTTGAATCTGCAGTGAGGAATACCCAGAATCTCCGCCCCTGCCGACGACATGAGCCGAGCGATTTTGTTGAGGCTCATTTTCATATCATAGTGCAAAAACTCTATAGCGCATCCGAATGATGTTTCAAGACCCACAATACCGTTGGGCGCCGCTAAAAAGTCCTTCTTCTCATCGGGAGAATGAGGGGCATGATCGGTCACGATACAGTCTATAGTTCCATCAGCAAGTGCGGATATAACGGCATCTACATCGGTCTGCTCCCTCAAAGGAGGATTCATCCTGTAATCGGCATCCTTTTGCAGGAGCAGGTCATGGGTGAGTGAGAAATAATGGGGGCAGGTTTCGGCCGTTACCCTAACCCCGCGAGCCTTTGCGGATCGTATCAACTCGACAGACCCCTCTGTGCTGACATGGGCTATATGAACCGCAGTCCCCGATGTTTCGGCAAGCAGTATTTCCCGTGCTGTAATGCTTTCTTCCGATGCACGGTCTATCCCGGGAATATCCAGCATGGCTGAGATTCGTCCGTCGTGTATGATTCCATCCTCGGCGATAGCAAGATCCTCGCAATGGGATATTATCGGCAATCCCAACCCTGCCGCTTGGATCATAGCCTTACGCATAAGGCTGACCTTTGCCACGGGGCGGCCATCGTCCGAAACAGCAACCGCTCCCGCCTGCTTGAGCGCCGCATAGTCGCACAAAACCTCGCCCTGCATCGATTGCGTTATGGCGACTATGGGGTAAACACGGCATTTGGCGGTTTGTGCTTTTTTTGATATATATGCGATTGTATCGGGATTATCGGTAACGGGATCGGTGTTGGGCATACAGGCGACAGCGGTAAATCCGCCCGCCGCCGCCGCCTCTGCACCCGAATGTATGTCTTCCTTATACTCATATCCCGGATCACGCAGATGCACATGAATATCGACAAGACCGGGGAATATATACATCCCCGCAAAATCGTAAACCACGGCAGGGGGAAAATTCTCAGGCTCAAGCCCGCTGCCGATCTCGGCGATAACGCCGTCTTCTATATAAATATCCCTGATCGGACACGAATCGCCATGCGGAAGAGCGATATAGGCGTTTCTTAGCAAAATAGACATAGGCTCAGACCTACCTTTCTTGTTGGAAAATGCGAACCACGAAAACCCTATTTACACCCACGGGCGGCAGGTTACCGCCCCTACAGACCACCCCGCCGCTGCGGCGGCACCCCCCCCCCCAGGGGGATGGGGCTTGCATACTATAAATTCCAATTCCCCCCTGGGGGGGGGGGGCGAAA
>WRME01000117.1 GCA_009777275.1 Oscillospiraceae bacterium | reverse complement strand
TGGCATCATTCCCCTCTGGGGAGGGGTGGCAAACACTCGCAACAAAGTTGCGATAGTGTTTGACGGGGTGGTCTGCTGCAGGGTGCCGCCGCAGCGGCGGGTGTTTTTTTACTTCACATCCCGTCTCACAAATCCGTCCCATGCCGTTAGCAGGAAGACCGCCATGTATATTCCTATTATGACAAGGGCGAATGTCAGGGTCTGCCCTTTGTACATACTTGCTCCCTCGGCTATAGCGTTGAGTTCGAGATTTGAGAATATTATATAGCGTCCGAAATCAAGACGCAGCTGGCTCATTACGGCGACTATGCCATATCCTGATAGATAGAGAAATGTTCCGAGACCGATTGACAATGCCGAACTTCTTGCTACCGATGATATAGCCAGCGCCAATGTCGCCATACAGATCATGCCGACGCTTGCAAAGAGATACTTGCCCGCAACAAAGAGGAAACTCGATCCCTCTATAACCCTGCCGCCTGATACATAGAGATAGGGAGCGGCAAAGTCGCCGAATCCGAATAATATGCCCGACAGAATCATGTTAATGACATAATACACCAAAATCATTAAGAATGCAAATGATAATACAGAAAAATATTTTGCCAAGAAGATTTTATATCTCTTTACGGGATTGACCAAAAGATATTTAATAGTCCCTGTCGAGAACTCGGATGATATAACACTGCCCGCAACTATGATGATCAGAACGCTGATAAAGTTTATACCAAAGGCCGATGTGGTAAAGACACTCCAGAATCCAAGCGGCTCGCCGTATGGGCTGTCGCTCATAACTCCGCTCGACTTTGTGGTGTGCGACTTGATGTCATTCTCGAGCCGATACTCGCCTATCAATATGCTTTCTTCCATAAGCGCTATATTAGCCGCCGTATCTCTCTGCCGCTGTTCGGCAAGAGGGAGCGCTTTCTGGGATGATAGCTGATATTTGTAGCCCATTGTTTGATCAACCAAATAGTTCTTCCAGTTGGAGATGGCCGGCTGTATGTCGTTATCGGCCTTGTATTTTGCCGCCCAGAGATCTATCTCGTGATGCCCTTTTTGTTCGGTCGTCAGACTGTCATACTCCTTGCTTGCCTTTAATGCCGCTAAATCGGCCTCGAGCATTGCGGCGTTGGTTTTGTTGTAGGCTTTCCAGTCCTTGTTTTTGACGGCGGTCTCCAGCTCATCGGCAAACCTCTGCGCCGATGCCGCCCTTGCCGTCTCGCCCGATTCGGTCAGCTGCTTGACCTGTGTCTTTTGAGAAAACATAGAATAGACGGCTGTACTCATCCAAAAATCATCGCTGTAGTAGTCCTTGTCGATGTCGTTGTCCCTAAGATACTCGAGAGCCGCTACCCTCTCTTCCCAACCCTCTTCTGCCCGGGATTTCTCTTGCTGTATCTCATCTGTATAGGACTGTGTATAACCGCTATAGGTCATCCACCTCTGCTGTTCCTTGTCCTGAGCGAAACTTATGACATTGTAACCGACGGCGATCAGCACCACCGTTATAAGCATGATGATTGTTGACAGCTTGAGCAGAATCTTTATATACTCGTTTACGATTATATTTACAAATTTACGCAATTTGATTACCTCCTCCGCCTGTGATTTCCATATATATATCCTCCAACCGCTTTTCCTGCGGTGAAACGCTGAGCAGTCCTACGCCCTCTGCGGCAAGTCTTGCGTTTATTTTGGTTATGGTCTCCTGGCTTCCTGCCTGCAGGTCAAAATACTGCTCGTTTGATTCAAGTATATGCTCTTTGGGTATTCCCATAGATTCTATAATCTTGAGCGCCTGTTCTACAGGGCTCACCGTGAATCTATATACAACTCCGCCGCCAGCAGCCTGTTCCATAAGCTCTTTGATCGGCTTGACATCGACAAGCCTGCCCTGTGATATAATGCCCACACGATCGCACATCATTTCCATTTCCGAAAGAAGATGGCTGGATACAAAGACCGCCGTACCCTCCTCGTGAGCAAGTTTTTTCAGTATATCTCTGAGTTCCTTTATTCCCGCCGGGTCAAGACCGTTGGTGGGTTCGTCAAGAACGAGCAGTTTTGGTTTATGCAGTATCGCCTGTGCTACTCCCAGCCGCTGTTTCATGCCGAGAGAGTATTTCTTAACCTTGTCCTTTATCCTGTTCTCAAGACCCACAAATTTAATTGCTTGGCTTATTCTCTCTTCGGTGATTCCCTTTCGCAGCCGCCTGAACTGCCGCAGATTCTGAAGACCGTTCATATATCCGTACAGTTCGGGATTTTCCACGATTGCGCCTATGTTTGCCATTGCCTTCTCAAATTGTCTGCGGACATCGAATCCGCTTATCTGAACATCACCCTTGTCGGTAGCAAGCAGTCCCGTGAGTATCTTTATGGTCGTAGTTTTCCCGGCTCCGTTGGGCCCTAAGAATCCGAAGACCTCTCCGCTGTATGCCTCAAGAGAAATGTCGTCTAAAACCTTTCTCCCGCCAAAGGTTTTGGTCAGATTGTTTATTTTTAATACAGTTTCCATTAATACAGTCACTCCCTTTCATGTTATCTTTGCATTGTATACATTCCCTCTTGGTTGGAGAACTTCCACTCTCCGTCCCGCTTGACCATCTCGCAGATAAATGTAACCTCGTGCGATCGGCTGCTAAATTCCATCTCTTCAGGCTTCTGGTCAGTCATATCGCCGTACCAGGTTCTCCCGCCGCCGTAAAAGACATGGATCACCTCAGCATCCCGTGTAGAACTGGTTGTAATGTCCATCACCGCCTCTACCGTTGCAAGACTCGCCCCATGCTTGATGATGCTCTTGACCCTCGTTAGCTTTGCCTCACTGCTCTTGACCTTGTTGCCTGTGTCGGCGTTATATTTGAGTATAACCTCCTGATTCTCCTTAACCCAGGATTTGAGATTGTATCCCCATCTATTCAGAGAATCCGAAAAATACCTGTCGATCACCGCATTGTTCTGCTCTGTCTTTTTCTCGATAACCTCCTTTGGAACATCCACCCCAATCTCTCTATACTGCTCCGGCAGCAGAACAAATTCGCTCATGTCCTTGGCATAGTCCTCCAGCGTTTGTTTGATTATATCCCTCTGCTCGCTAAACGCAATGCTGTCAACCGTGAGGTAACAGGACAGACCGATAACCAGCAGCACCGCCAAGGCTATACCGCGATTCATCCTGCGTAAAAAATTTACAACCCCCATATTCTTGCCTCCTTGTTTTATCGTTGGTTTTGATTATGATTATACTATAGAAATATATAAAAAATCAATATGTATATTTCTTAATATTTTATTAAGACCCGTCATGCCATGATGTAACCACGGGGAAAAACACCCGCCGCAATAACCACGGATGACCGAGGGCGGTCATCCCTACCCGCCCTCTCCGTCATGCTATGATGAACACGGATGACCGGGGGCGGTCATCCCTACAAGAAAAACACCCGCCGCTGCGGCGGCACCCTCTTTACGAAAGAGGGCAGGGGGCTTGAACAATTAACGATGTACGATTAACAATGAACAATTATTGTAAATATAAATTTTCTGGTAAAAACAGAGTTGGATTTCTATAATTTCAAGCCCCCGTAACTGTCCATTGTACATTGTAAATTGTCAATTGTATCGTGACCCCCGTGCGTACCGTGTCCATCACCATGAACCTTCTAACATTTATTCTTGACAATTCAACAAGAATAGGTTAGAATGTTAGATAATGTTGTGGGGAACGGCGTGATGTTGTAGGGAACGGTCTGTGACCGTTCCGGACCCCTACAGATACGGAGGGCATAGATATGTTTCTTCCTGTATGCAGTCAGGATATGATCGAGCGGGGTATAGAGCGGCTCGATTTTGTTTTGGTTACGGGTGATGCCTATGTCGATCATCCGTCCTTTGCCCATGCGGTTATATCGAGGGTATTGGAGAGCAAGGGGTATACTGTGGGTATAATAGCTCAGCCGAATTGGAGGTCATGTGATGGGTTCAAAATCCTGGGCAGACCGAGGCTGGGATTCTTAGTATCAGCGGGCAACCTGGATTCTATGGTAGCCCATTATACCGCAAGCAAGAAGATAAGGAGCAACGACTACTACTCACCCGGAGGTCAGGCGGGTAAACGTCCTAACCGCGCGGTAATAGCATATTGCAATCGTATACGGGAAGCATACGGCAAGACCGTTCCTATAATAATAGGCGGGATAGAGGCGAGCCTGAGAAGGTTCGCCCATTATGATTATTGGGATGACAGGGTGCGGAGAAGTATTCTGATCGACAGCGGAGCAGATATATTGGTATACGGTATGGGTGAAAGACAGATTTGTGAGATAGCCGAGCTTTTACACAGCGGAGTTGATATGCCGTCAATAAAATCGGTCAGAGGGACTGTCTATATCGAGGATGACCAAACATCACTGCCTAAAGAAGCGATCATAACACATTCGTTTGAAGAGGTATCAGAGGACAAGCGGAAATACGCAGAATCCTTTAAAGAGCAGTATGATGAGCAGGATCATGTAACGGGGCGGGCGGTTGTGCAAAAATGCCGAGAGAAATATGTTGTGCAGAACACACCCGCAGATCCCTTGACCACGGCCGAACTCGACAGGGTGTACGCCCTTGCGTATGAGCGGGACTATCACCCTGTTTACCGTGAATCGGGAGGGATTCCGGCTATAGACGAGGTCAAGTTCAGCATAACATCATCGAGAGGATGTTTCGGAGGGTGCAATTTTTGTGCCTTGACCTTTCATCAGGGCAGAGTGGTAACGGCCCGAAGCCACAAATCGGTCATTAACGAGGCAACGGGATTTACATATCACCCTGATTTTAAGGGATATATACACGATGTCGGAGGACCTACCGCCAACTTTCGTCTGCCGTCCTGTTCTAAGCAGGCAAAAGAAGGATTCTGCAGGGATCGACAATGCCTCTTTCCGCAGATCTGTCGGTCGGTAGAGGTTACTCACGCCGATTATCTTGCCCTGCTGAAAAAGCTAAGAGAGATACCGCGCGTAAAAAAGGTGTTTATACGCAGCGGAATACGTTTTGACTATCTGCTCAAAGACAAGAATGAGGATTTCTTTAAAGAACTCTGCCAGCATCACATCAGCGGTCAGCTCAAGATAGCGCCTGAGCATATCTCCGAGAATGTTCTGCAATACATGGGAAAACCGGGCGGAGGTCTGTTCGGCAGGTTCAAAGACAGATTTGACCAATACAACAGCAGTATCGGCAAAAAACAGTACATAGTACCCTATCTTATGTCGTCTCATCCCGGAAGCACGCTCCATGACGCCATAGAGCTTGCCGAATATCTGCGGGACAACCGATACAATCCTGAGCAGGTTCAGGATTTTTACCCCACGCCAGGAACAATATCGACCTGTATGTACTATACCGAAATCGATCCGAGAACTATGAAAAGGGTATATGTCCCCAAAACATACAAAGAACGCCAGCTGCAAAGAGCGTTACTGCAATATAAAAACCCCAAGAACCGTTCTCTGGTTCTTGAGGCTCTAAAAAAAGCGGGAAGAGAGGATCTCATAGGACGCACAAAAGGATGTCTGGTTTAGCGTAACACTATGACGAATACGGTACGCACGGGGGTGCGTACCCTACCGCCATCTCCGTCACGCCGTGGCGTGACACCTCTCCCAAAGGGAGAGGCAAGGATACCCACAGAATTTGTATAGTGGACACTCTTGGCTCTCCCTTTGGGAGAGCTGTCGGCGGCAACGCCGACTGAGAGGGCGTTTCGAGGCAGACCACCCCGTCAAACACTATCGCAACTTTGTTGCGAGTGTTTGCCACCCCTC
>WRME01000116.1 GCA_009777275.1 Oscillospiraceae bacterium | reverse complement strand
CACCCCTCCCCAGAGGGGAATAGGGGCTTGCATACTATAATTTCCAATTCCCCTCTGGGGAGGGGTGGCAAACACTCGCAACAAAGTTGCGATAGTGTTTGACGGGGTGGTCTGCCTTGAAACGCCCTCTCCGCCACACGCCCCCTCACAACTCCATGTCATCCTGACCACGATTTTCACACAAATCATTTCCGCTTGCTATGGTGGCGAGTGTGTCGCCGAGCTGGGTGAAAACAGTGCCGAGATAGACGATCTCCTCGTTCGATTTGCCCTCGGCCAACGCCGCCGCCAATGCCGTAACGGCGAAAATATCAAGACACAATCACACCACCCCCCACACTATTATATATTAATTCTGCCTTCTTAATTCTGCATTCTGCATTGTTTCTACATTAATTCTGCATTCTTAATTCTGCATTCTGCATTGATTTTGTATCATTTTTCTTCTGTTTTGAATAGAATAGGTCATAAAATAAAAAACGGAGGGTTTGTTATGTTAGAAAACGGTTTTTTTGACACAGAGGAAGATTTCACAACAATCAGATTGAATGAGGAAATTGTAATCGAGGAGGAAAAGGAAGAAAGGGGCATGGTGCATCACGAAGAGGAGAGAGAGTGCAAATGCGATGAGCATTGTCAATGCTCCAAGTGCAGGGTGCCATGTGACGAGAACTGCTGCATCTCTAAATCAAAAGAGGTAAGGTTTGCAAAATGTGAGGCGAAAAAAGCCATCACCGTTATGGTTCCGGACGGCAGTTCGTGCAGCTGCACGGGACGGCTCCTTAGAGTGGATGTAGATCTAAAGAAGATATGTCCCAACAAAAAGGTCAACATCGGTGTTGTATTGACCGATGCCGAGACGCACGAGGAGCTGGGATTCAGAGCGGCGCAGGTAACCGTATCACACGAATATGACGAAAGAACCGTCGGGCCATTCTGCTTTGTCATTCCGGAATGTGATTTCACACTTCCTCCAAGACGGGTCAAGGTCAATGTTATATTCCACTACAAAGAATTTTAAAAAGGAATAGCGATACATATCCCCTTTTTGTGTCAATACTATCGACATAAAAAGGGGGATTGTTTTAAATTGAAGGTGAAAATATCAGGGTTGATAGCTGTATTTATCATGCTTACCTCATGTATGCAGAGGGTTCAGCTTATTGACAACATCAGGAGCGACATTCCCATAGACAACATCACACTGCGGATTATGACAACCTATACCGAACAGCAGGAAGATCTGGAGATTATCGGGAATATGTACACCATGAATCATCCCGGAATAAAGGTAGAGTTTATATGCGTTCCCGCTGACCAATACCGACAGGCGATACGGGCAAGGCTGGACGGAGCCGTTCCTCCTGCCATATTTGTTCTCACGAGCACAGGAATGGCATCGGTCCTGGAGGACAAGCTGGAGGATCTATCGGAAATAAGACTGCTCGATTCGGTTATGGATGATTTTGTCGTAAGGCATGAATCGGGCAAAGTGATCGGTATTCCTATTAGCCTTAATGCCTATGGGTTTTTATACAACCGCAAAATCATACAAAACGCAGGACTGAATCCGGATAATATACCGATACTTGCCAATCTTAACACAATGCTGAATAGGCTTGATGAGATAATAGCGGCAGGCGAATTGAGTGAGGAATATCCCGATCTCGTCTCATCCTTTGCTATGGGGGATAAAAACAACTGGGCCCAGCGTGTACGCTTTCACAATCTCGTCTTCCCGTTTGAGATTTCCTCTATGACAGAGGGCGGCAGATTCGAGTTTTACACCCGTGAACGGGTCAAAACCATGCTGGAGATCATGCTCCGATTTGACAAGGCGGAGATTGCCGACAGCGTACAGTCTCTTGCGGACAATCAAACGGCCGTAATATACGGCAACGCTCTTGACCTAACCGCATCTATGCCCAGAGCGGACATCCGTCTGGCTCCTGCGGCCGTTTCTTCATGGCAGCAGCATTATCTGCCTATAGGTGCTGAGGAATGTTTTGCTGTAAATTCAGACATTTCGGCAGCAGAAAAAAACGCTGCGAAAAACTTTCTCGAGTGGCTCTTTACAGACACCGATGCGATAACGGTTATAACCCAAAGATTGGGCTGGATACCGCCCTACAAAAGCATTGCAGACCGACATACCGATGATGATATAGCACGCCAAGTATATGATATGTATTATGACGGCAGGGGTAAACCGCTGACCTCCTTTGCCGCCGTGACAGAGGAAGCCGGCGCCGAATTTAACAGGATAACAGACGAATATATATCCGGACGAAAGGAATGGGATGATTCGGTAAGGGAGATACGGAGAGTGGTGAACGCACAATCTTTAACCGAGTAAATTCTCAGCAAGATTGCTCACAAAAATATCGCCATATAAAGCGGGAGGTTTTCGGTTTTATCTTTACACCAAACATTCCTTGCGGACAGCTTTATTCCTCTCTCAACGCCGTAATGCCCAATCAAAGTATCGAGAGATTTTGATTTTGTGTTATCGGCAGATTTAACCTCAACCCCTACAGCCTTGCCCTCCAACCGAATAAAAAAATCTATCTCCAGCCGATTGTTTTTTTCGTAATAATACAACCTCTTGCCTGACTTTGTAAAAATATCCGCAATGATGTTTTCAAAGATAGCGCCCTTGTAGATCCCTAAATTTCCGTCAATAATATCCTTTGCCGTGCCATCGTCAAGCATTGCAATTAAAAGCCCTGTGTCCCGCATATAAACCTTAAATTCGCCGCTGATGCTGTTTCCTTCGAGCGGCAATTCCGGTATTTCGAGATTATTGCAAAAGTTTATGATGTTCGCATCGAACAGCCAATCCAAGCTGCCGCCGTATTTTCGCACGCTGCCGCCCTTTTCAACAATGCTGTATTGAAATTTTTTATAATCCTTTGAGAGATGTTTAGGTATGGAGCGGAAACACGCCTTTGCCTTAGCCTTTTGATTTTCCTCCGCATATTTAGCAATGTCGTCCTCATAATCGCTGATAATATTTCTTTGAAGCCGCAGGACATTTGCAAAATTATGAGTGTCAACAAATTCCTGAACCACCGCAGGCATTCCGCCGACAACAATGTATTCTCTAAGCAGTTGCATCATCTTGTTGTGCATAACTGCGGGTACGGGAGTTTTTGTATCAAAATATTCTTTAATATCGGCGATAGATTTGGAACTAACTCCGTTTGCCCATAAAAATTCCTCAAAATCAAGAGAGTGCATTTCAAGATAATCTACCTGCCCGACAGGGTAAGACCGCACCTCTTTATACTTTATGCCAAGCATGGAACCGGAAGCAATAACATCAAAACGACCATCTAACGTGAGAAATTTCAGCGATGTTCGTGCATTCGGACACTCTTGAATCTCATCAAGGAAGATGAGCGTTTCGCCCGGAATCAATTGTGCGTTCGGTATAACAAGAGAGATTTTCTTAATCAGCGTTTCAACATCTAAATTACCGTCAAAAATGCTTTGATATTCAGGTGTTTTATCAAAGTTCATATAGACATAGTGCTTGTAATTCTCTTTGGCGAAGAGATCGATAGTCGTTGTTTTCCCAACCTGTCTTGCGCCCCTGACAAGCAGACATTTTTTGTTAGGCGTGTTTTTCCATTCAAAAAGTAGCCCGCTGAGTTTCCGTTTGAGCATTTTATCACCGCTTTCTGACCAATATTGTAACACACAAACACGCCGCTGTCAATAGCCGCTGCATATTTTATGCGGGAATAATTATGTGTCGCTGCATATTTTATGCGTGAATAATTGTGCGCCGCTGCATATTTTATGCACGAATAACCTGCTTTTGCAATTTACCGAGAAAAAAGTTGCGAAAAAATCAAAATTCGATATTGACAAGCGGTTAATCTTCGTATATAATGCTAATCAGTGGGTATTATATTTGCGCCGGTAGCTCAGCTGGATAGAGCGTCTGACTACGGATCAGAAGGTCGGGAGTTCGAATCTTCTCCGGCGTACCAAAAAAATGCCTTTGCCAAATCGAGGTGTGGCTCAGTTTGGTAGAGCACTACGTTCGGGACGTAGGGGCCGCTGGTTCGAATCCAGTCACCTCGACCAAAAAATGCCCTTACGGGCAATGAAGAATGATGAATGATGGATTGTAAATGATAAATTAAAGGAAACGCACAGATTCGGCGGCATTTTTTTAATTTATCATTTATCATTAGCGAAAGCGAATCATTCATCATTTTTCATTTACACCACCATATCACTCGAAATCAGTATCTTTATAGCATCTATGGCACAGCGGATGGCGTTGCTGCTGTCGTGGCAGACAGGGTTATCGAGACCGCTTTTGGGCCGCTCGAGATTCCATATAGCCGTGAGAACAGCTCCTACCCGAACATTGCGGACAAGTCCCACGGACATAAGCGTGGCGCATTCCATCTCTGAGGCAAGACAGCCCGCACGGATATAACTCTCCCAGCGTTGGTTGAGATAACCCGCCATCGGCATACTCTCGGGGGCAAGTTCTCCGTAAAACGAATCCTTGCTTTGAACAACCCCCACATGATGCCTGAGACCCTCCTCCTCAGCAGCCTGTTTTAGGGCGGCAATGACGGCGAAATCACCGACTGCGGGATAGTCGTGGGTGAGATACTCTCGGCTGGTTCCGTCTCCGCGAACGGCCGCCATAGGAATAACGAGATCCCCGCCCACAACATTGATGTTGATACCGCCGCTGGTGCCGACCCTGATAAAGGTATCGGCGCCGCATTTTATCAGCTCTTCTATAGCTATGGCGGCCGACGGTCCTCCTATGCCTGTAGAGGTAACGCTGACCTTTTGGCCGGACAGACTGCCCGTATAGGCGGTATACTCCCGCTTTTGTGCGGCAAACTGCGGATTGTCGAGATACTCTGCTATTAGCGGAACTCTGTCGGGATCTCCGGGGAGTATCACATATCTGCCTACATCACCCGGAGAAAGGTCAATGTGATATTGCTTATCATGCTCTGATAAAACGCTCATTACAGAACAGCTCCTTGTTATAGTTTTTTATACTAATCTTGGTTTTGCTTTTTTCAGCGCGATAACGATAGCGGGGATGAATACGATCTGTATAGCAATTCCGGGTAGTGCGGTCACGAAGGAGGCCGTTACCCATGCCTGCAGCGAATATTCGCCCGCTTGAAAAATCAGCGAATTTAGCACTCCCAGAACAAGTCTTCCGCTAATCATCGCTCCTGCCAATGATATAAATGTACTAACATAGATTCCTTTTGCCCGGATAAAGTGGGTCAAGATTCCCGCAACCGCTCCGTAAACGGCAAGCTCGCAGATCATCCCCGGAAGCATTGCCATCATGGGCATACCGGTCATAAGGGCGGAAAGCAGCGGCGTTATGACACCGCAGGCAAGTCCGAATTGCCACCCGCAGATAAGTCCGCACAATAGAACGGGAATGTGCATGGGTAAAAATGTTCGTCCCGCCGTCGGTCCTCCTGCTGCGTGGAAGATGATGGGCAGTATGATTCCGGCGGCAATCATAAGCGCTGTGATAATCATTTCTTTTAGGTTTTTGTTCATAATAAAAAACTCTCCTCTGTACCGACCTCTTTTTTGAGGTCTGATTTTAAAAATAAAGCCGAAAAGGCTGTCCGCTTCCGCAGACTAAAAAAGCCTTCATAGCTTTAAATTAAAAAAGAGGTGTATCCGAAAAAATTTATGTAAACAACACCGCCTTCATGGCGATGGTGTTATGCCCACGGATGACCGAGGGCGGTCATCCCTACGGCAATCCGTGATAACAACGGGCGGCAGATTGCCGCCCCTACACGCCCTCTCAGTCGGCGTTGCCGCAAAAGGACGGTACGCACAGGGGTGCGTACCCTACAGACCACCCCGTCAA
>WRME01000115.1 GCA_009777275.1 Oscillospiraceae bacterium | reverse complement strand
CCCTCTGGGGGGGGGTGGCAAGCACTCGCAACGGAGTTGCGATAGTGTTTGACGGGGTGGTCTGTCTTGAAACGCCCTCTCAGTCGGCGTTGCCGCCGACAGCTCTCCCAAAGGGAGAGCCAAGAGTGTCCTATACAAATTCTGTGGGTGTTCTTGCCTCTCCCTTTGGGAGAGGTGTCATGCGTTAGCATGACGGAGAGGGCCGTAGGGATGACCACCCTCGGTCATCCGTGGTTATTGATGACCGAGAGGGCTTTTACCAAGTATTATATTCCTTATTGTCAGCAAATCAAAGATATTTATTACTCCGTCTTCATTAACATCGGCATCTATTTTTTGATCGGCGGAGAGTTTCGCTGTTCCGAGGATGTAGTCCCGCACAAGAATTATATCTCTCACGGTAGCTACTCCCCCGCCCGTGACGTTGCCGAATCCCCGCAGCGAACCCTGTTCAGCCTCTATTGCGGCGATCAGTCTGTTCAGCACAACCTCAGGAGCCGAATCCCACTCCCCTATCAATGCCGCTACAGACTTTATCTTTGCATAGGACTCGCTTGCTAAACTTGTCTCGGTAAATGGGGTTTCATCAAAAACGAGAGCGGCGTTCAGCTCGGTTTTGTCTGTGGTATCGGTAGTGTCGAGAGGAGTAACGGTAACCGAACGAACATAAATAACATCATCATCGACAACATCACCGCTGTTTGCCTGATTGAGCAGGATCATATTAAAATCAGTCCCGCCGTCTACCCCGCGCCTAAATTCGGCATCGGTAAGATTGATGGTGAATGTTGCCCACTCATCTTCAACACCTATCTGTGTACGGGTATAGGTAAAGTTCGGAATATCGCTTACACCTACTCTGTTGTAGCGGAATCTCAAACGAGTGTTTCCATACCCCGTTCCTTTATAGGGCATATAATATTCTATATCTATTTTAAAGGCTTTTCCGCTATATCCTACAACATCTTGATCTACCCGCATACCAAATCCATGATTTTGGGTTACCATCTTCCACGCCAAGGAACCGTCTATTTCTTGAATAGTGGTAGTAGCTCCTGTAATAACAGAAGAGGCGTTGCGATCCGGAATACTTTCATCGGCGTTTATATAGGCCTCTGTTTTCTCACCGACATCTGTCCTCTTGAGCGAAATCCATGATGCCTGGAGCAGATCGATGGCAGCGGCCATCTGTTCGTCTCTGACGGTAGCTTTGTCTAACAGGACATCTGCGTATTCTATAGCGGCGTTGTAGGCATCAACGCTTTCTTGGGTGGAGTTGTCGAGACTTGCGGTCTCGTTGACGTTCTCAGGATTGAGCAGCCACTCGTTCCACCATTTTTGTGCGGCAAGATGAGGACGCAGGTTATAATCCCACCCTGTTTTGTCTGCGATAAATTTAATAAGCTCAAAACTGGCTCTGATGTTTCCTGTAACGGTCGGATGACTACCATCGCCGATACCGTCAAAAGCCGCATTCCGTGCCGGAAGAGTGAGGTAGTAGAGGTTGTCGTCACCCGCTGCGGTGAGTTCGTTTACAGCTCTTTTGATAGGATCGGCCGTTCTTGCGGGTTCTCCCATCAATCCGTATGCCCATACGATCAGCGCATCGGGATTGTTTTGACGCACCAACCCTATCAAGTGCTTTGCTTCAGACTGCAGATAGTTTTCACGGTCTGTATCGGTATAGTCTGTATTGGTAACATTGGCTCCGTTGTCGTTGGTACCAAGATTTATAACAACAACATCGGACGGACGGACGAATCCCCACTCCGAACTATTACCCTGTGGAGCGTAGAGGTTTGCCGTCTTGACATATTCATCGGTAATAGAGTTGGAGTTACCACTAGGATTATCAGAGCTGATAAACATATCGTGGCTGCGGACAAATCTGATTCCGGATCTCGCCAATGTCTGATTAGCGGCGCCGAAAGCCTCGGATGTAAGACCGGCATAGGTTACCATACCATCGGCAATATACCCTCCTGTAACGGTGGCATTGGGATCGCCGGGATATTCAGCTTGAACTTGGGCGGTAAAGAGCAGATTGGCCTGCCCTGCGGTAATGCTGTCGCCCACAAACTCTATCTGCCGCTCGGGATCAGCGGGACGGGGACCAAAGGAGGCTCCCTCTCCCTGCAGTGTTATGTTGCCTATAGAAACAATGTCGTCGTCAATGGCTTGGGTGCGTTTGACCACACGGATGGTATGATTACCGTGAGGAAGACCCGATGCGAGGGTGAAATCTGCGAATGTGCCTCTGTTGTTAATGGTGATGATATTATCCGGAACTAACGAACCGTTGACATACACATTCAGATGGCACCAGTTTTGTCTCGATGTATTTGTCTGAGCGGTTATAGAGGCTCCCGTGCCTGTAAAGTTAAAGGTAAATCCGCTGTTTGTCCAGAACAAACGAAGTTCGCTGCCGTCATAATATGTACGCCCGCCCAGCAGAAGATGCTGATCAAGACTACCCATATCGGCAGAAACAGGCACCACAAGCCCGGATGTAAACACCCCCGCCAGCAGTGAAACCGACATCACCGCACAGCAAATACGTTTTAACCAGTCTAATTTTCTCATACAATCCACAACTCCTTAATTTTTTATACAATCGTTTTTTTACGATATAAATTATTTTAGCACAAGATGTTTGTGATGTCAATAATTAAGTTTTGTTATTTCACGATCACCGTATTTGTTTTTTGATAGCAATCCGCAATAACCACGGGCGAACGGAGTTCGCCCCTACAGACCACCCCGTTTGCGATAACCACGAAAAAACACCCGCCGCTGCGGCGGCACCCTCTTTGCCAAAGAGGGCAGGGGCTTGCATACTAAAATTTCTAATTCCCCTCTGGGGAGGGGTGGCAAACACTCGCAACAAAGTTGCGATAGTGTTTGACGGGGTGGTCTGCTACGAGGGTGCCGTAATACAAGGAACCAGGAGTGTTCTCTCCTGATTCCTATTTTTAATAATAGACCTCTTGCAAAATTAAAATTTGCGGTAGGGGCGAACTGCGTTCGCCCGTGCATTTTTTTCGCAAGAGGTCTAATCCGTGATTATTTAAACATCAGGGTTAATATCTTTTTGCCTGTTATTTCAAACTCTGTCCAGCCGTCGCTGCCGATGGTCAGTTTGTCCTGCGGAAGTTCCTCGAGTGAGACAACCTCGGCGGAGGTCCAGGGTTTATCGCTGTATGACGGAAGTTTGAAGTTGGCGGCTTGACGCTCAACCATAGACTGCTCTTGACCTGCCGTTAGGCCGCCGTTGATGCGAATAGCGTTTTTAACAGCCTTGTCAGACGGGTTAAAGAGCCTTACAACCCATCCTGATTTATCCTCGCTTTGTTTGATAGCGCTGATGTGCAGGTTTTCATCCTTAAACTCGATAAAGGATTTTTCGAGCGGATTCTTGCCGTCTTTGTTGGGGGTAAGCTGAGCGGCTCTCAGTTCGAGGGTGAATTTTTCCGATTCTCTCCAAACATCTCCCTCTTCCCAATCTCCCTGATGAGGCATGAAAGCATAGCGGAAACTCTGAGGACCAAGACACTGCGATCCCTTGTCTTTGTCGCTGTAGTCCTGCATTTCTGCCGTTACGCATATACGCAGAGGGAAACAACGCAGCAATGAGAGATACATGGTATTGCGGGCATCGTCATCGGCTTCGTATGCTTTTAGTCCCTCGTTAAGCAGGGCGATACCCTCCTTGCCGTCACTGATTCCCACAAAGGAATTCATGGGATACTCGGTCATGGGTATCTCATCATACTGGGTGTAATCATACTTTTCTATCGGACGCATAACAACGTCAAACTGACCCTGAGCCGCCACATGGGTAGCCTTTATATTGGTCGGGAATGCTACCTGCAGATAATGGTCTTCGGCTGTGTTGTTAAGATTGGTTGTGATCTCGACATATCTCTGACCCTTGCGGAGTGTTATGATATTCTCGATCTTATAGGGTGTCATGTATGTGCTTCTCGATTTTTCATCAGCGGCACGGGATACGGGCAGGCTCCAGTCTATCTCAACCTTAAAGCTGCACTCCATGGCTCCGTCGTGCATGAGTGTAACGGTCGCCTTTTCGTTCAGGGTCGTAAAGGTCAGGTTCTTTTCAGGCAGTATATGCTCCCACGGATTGCCGATCTCGCCTGTATCCTTAAAGTATCCGATCTGATTATATGCCCTGCCTGTCGCCTTTTCGACAACATCGAGGGTTCCGTTTGAATTAACGGTAACACTGATGTATTCGTTTTCCATTGTTTGAGCGGAGGTTAGCATGGTAACGGGATTGGACGGTCTTGTGTCATAGAGAGGGGTAACCTTGTATGTTTTGTATCCCATAGCGGGGATTCCGTCCGCCTTTATCTTAACCTGATACTGACAGCTGGGCATGACGTTGGCTGTATCGTTGGGATTCTGTATGATTTCATAGTTCTGTTTCTTCTTGCCCATCAGCTGGAACGGTATGACATTACCCTTTTCATCCTGAATTTGGATACTGTCTGCATTCCATTCAAGAGGAGCCTCTATGTTTGCGGTGAGAATCTCATCACGCTTGAAAGGAGCGGGATTGTATACAACCAGAGCCATATCGTTAATATCCCATGAGGATGTATCAATATCACCCGCAACATCCATCATAGCACGTTCCATAACGCAGGAGCTGATCTCCTTTGACTGACGGTAACGGCAGATAACATCTTCATATACAATATCCCTGCCGCAGGTTCCGATAGAATCGTGACCGTGGTTCTGAAGAAGATAGTTGTATGACAGGTCAATAAAGTTACGGGGATAGGGGGCTCCGAGCCATGATGCAAAGACCGACAAGGGCTCAGCATAGTTTGTGATGTTCTTTTCTGTCTCAAAGTTATCCTGTTTGATATAGGTGCGGGCCGACAGTATCCATCCAAATAGCGAACTCACGCTGCCTTTGGTATAGGGGTTACGCATTTCGCCCTTGAGCACGGGAGAATCAGGCAGGAAGTTGTCGATGATCCCCTGCTCCATATCCCTCAGCGTGCTGTGGAAGACATCGGCGCCCGGAAGAGCGTTGTCAAGCTCTTGTATCATGCGCGCTTCACGAATATCGGGGCATGACGAGTCATGTCCGCATGACCAGAATCTGTGCTGTGTCGTCCAGTCGTGATTCTGCTCGCGAATTGCCTGTTCGGCTCTTTCTTTTATAGTCTCAGGGTAATAATTAAACTCGGGACGGGCATATTGATAGTCAAGCGATCCCTGTTTTGAATCAACAAACTTAAAGAGCGATCCGCCGTCTTTCCACGACATCGTGCGGTTGCCGACATTAGACTGATTAAAATATGCAGGACGCTGAACAACATACCATATGTTATAACGGGGTCTCTGACCCAATCTTGAGGCATAGATTTTAGTGCCGTCCGGCGCTTCCCAGAAAAATTCTGATTTTGGGGTGATATATGTATTTATACCACGGTAGAATGATGCAAAGTTTATGCCGAATCCGCTGTAAAGCTGCGGCATTTGTGAAATCTGTCCCCAGCCGAAGGGTGAGTAGCCGGTTTTGCTGACAGCTCCGAATTCCTTGCCGATCTTGTGACCGAGAAGAAGGTTGCGGATAAGCGCTTCACCGCCCACGCAGAACTCGTCCGGCAGATTAAACCACGGTCCGACTGCGATACGTCCCTCGCTGATATGCTTCTTGAGAATGTCGGCCTTTTCGGGGAACACCTCAAGATAATCCTGGATAGGCATTGTCTGCGAATCAAAGTGGAAGTGCTTGAAGTCGGGTTCTTTCTCTAAAATGTCGAGCAGCATATCGATCATATAGACCAGCATATGCCGGGTTCTCTGGGCGGAAAACCGCCATTCTCTGTCCCAGTGTGTGTTTGAAATAAAATGACACTGGATTTTGTCTTTGTTTTCCATAAAATTCTAACTCCTTTATATAAATGTTTTTAAGAAGACCACCCCGTCAAACACTATCGCAACTTTGTTGCGAGTGTTTGCCACCCCTCCCCCTCCCCCGCGGGGGATTAAAAAGTATAATATGCAAAACCCCATTCCCCCCTCCGGGGGGGGGGCGCCGCAGGGGCGGGGGGGGGT
>WRME01000114.1 GCA_009777275.1 Oscillospiraceae bacterium | reverse complement strand
GGTTAAATCTACATATCACACATCAAAAAATAGGATTTATCAGAATTTTATTTTTTATAACTATTTGGATTATCTCGATACTAACAATTTATATAAACGCATAAAAACACCCGCCGCTGCGGCGGCACCCTCTTTGCCAAAGAGGGCAGGGGCTTGTGATTATAGTAGGGGCGGCAATCTGCCGCCCGTTGGCATAAGCAGGGCGTTTTTGTATCCACAGTACGCACGGGGTACGCACCCTACTACATCATAAATCCACATCCCTACAGGCTTGACATAAGCAGAACAGCGGAGTATAATATTACCATGATAAATTATCGAGGGATGTGATAGTTTGAAAAATAAATTTGCATCAACATTAGTTGCGGGAGTGGTTCTGATAGCGAGTATGTTTGTAGGATGCGGGGAAATCGAGATGGTAGATGATATAATTTCTTCATCTATTTATGTTACCTTGACCGAAGAAGCAACATGGAAAAATAGGTTGGATTGGGAAAGTTATATGTGGACTGTGGATGATTTTCCGGATCTTGAATTAAGAGATGTGACTAATACCCAAGTTATGGCATGGGGTAATATAATAAGGCAGCAAGCTGCTTTAGAAGAAATAGGTATTGTGTATAGCGATTATGAAACAACAAGACAACAATTAATTGCACTAATAGATAACAATGAATATGTTCCCGAAATATTACTACATCCCTATCCTTCTGAAGATCGGGACACAAAAATAATTCTTACTAATCGTGAAAAATTCAGAACTAAACTATCTTTACACCCTAGCGACCCAAGTCCTGAAAGCAGAATAAAAATAAGAAAATATATAAGAAAAAAAATGGCGAAAACAATTGATTCTATAGAGGATGAGGTTATTGTTGGTTATCCGGATATTGTAGTCGCTTTAACCACAGAAGCAACATGGACAAAAGATGAATATATTTGGACTATAGATGATTTTCCAGGAATCGAATTAAAAGAAGTGAATCTTTACAACGATTCTCTAATTAGCATCAAAAACAAAATAAAAAAACAACAAGATGCTTTAAAAGAAATCGGAATAACCTACACCAATTATGATGAAACTTTAGAAAGATTAAGAACTCGACAAATATCAGGTGAGTATGTTCCCGAAGATTTATTAGGTAGATACAACGATTCTATATATCTTTATCGCTATGAAACATTCCAAATGTTTTTACAATTAGTATTTAAAGAACCTTTAGGTGTAAAGGGTTTTAATGAAGTGAAAAAGGAATTAAAAAAGCGTAATGATTTAGATACAAGTACATGGGATGAATAAAAGTGAACGTAAAGAGGGTGCCCTCGCAAGGGCGGGTGACGGACAATTGACAATGAACAATGGACAGTTACGGGGGATTGAAATTATAATAATCCACTCTATCTTTACCAGCAAATTTATATTTACAATAATTGTCAATTTTACATTGTCAACTGTTAATTGTCCGTCACTCCCTTTGGGAGAGGTGTCACGCCTTGGCGTGACGGAGAGGGCTGTGCATTCTCCATCCTCACTTCACCGCATATTTAAAATCAATGACCTTGTTTACGTTGTCTATAATAAGCCCCGATAGGTTTTTGCCCATGGAAAAGTATTGATTCTGATAATAGAGCGGCAGGTACAGGCATTGGTCTATAACCTCTTTTTCGGCGCTGTAGTAGTATCCTATAACGGCCGCCGTGTCTTCGGCTCTTGTCGCTCCGGCTACGGCATCGCCCAGTCCGAGGTCTTTTGTGATAAGCGGATTTTTTTCGGGCGTAAACTGCGCTAATACAGAGGACGGGTTGCCGGAGTTGAACTCAAACGGAGCTATTGCTATCTGATACCGCCTTTCCCGTATTCGCTTGTAATACTCGGATTCTTCCAGCGTTTCTACAGCTAAGAATATATTCAATTCTCTCTGAAATATCTGAGAAATATACGAAAAAACATATTCATGCGGCGATTGGCTTTCATGTGACACTGCCGGAACTATCACCTTAACGGCGTTGAGTCCGCTCCTGTCGATCTCGGCAAGTTCTGATTTAGCAAGCTCCGGGTCATATGGCAGGAGCAGCCGATTGCTCTGCACGGCGCTGCGGCGGCACCCCGACGGCAACTGTCAATTGTCATCGTAGGGTACGCACCCCCGTGCGTACCGTCCTTAAAAACATTTCGTGTCTTTCGTGATTTTCGTGGTTACCCTCCGTAACATTCTGCATTCTGCATTCTTAATTCTGCATTGATATAACTGTCAATTGTACATTGTAAATTGTCAATTCTCAATCTCCCTCTGTATTCCTCTAATATCAATTTGGCTGCTGTTTTTATCGAGCAGCAACTGGTCGAGCAGAACGAATGAGTATTGCTGTTTTGACAGTTCCGCCAGGATTATCTCAAGAGCGGGCGGGGTGCATTTCGGTTTTGCATCGATGTGGAAGAGCGGTATGCTACCCCCGTTTATATTGTTTAGTATGTATCGTGTTATTTTGTCAACCGTGATGCTGTCCTGCCAATCCCTGCTGTCTGCATCCCATTGTATCATGGTCAAACCCAGCTGATTCTGCAATGTATCAACAACGGTATTGTTATATTCACCATACGGAGCTCGGTAATACTCCACGTCCCTGCCTGTGATTTCTTTGATTTTGCGGTTTGCATTAACCGTGTCTTCGATCAGGCTTTCCCTGCTGATTTTGGCAACATGAGGGTGCTTATCAGAGTGACTTCCAATATCATGTCCTGCCTCTAATATCATTCTCATGCCGTCGGGATGATTTTCCGCCCACTCACCTGTTACAAAAAATGTCGCCATCGCCTTATGCTTGCCGAGTGTTTCTATGATCTGTGCAAGATCCGAATCACCCCATGCCGCATTAAAGGTCAGGGCTATTTTTTTCTCGGCCGTTTCTACGCCGTATATCGGCATTAGCTTACCCGAAACATTTGCAACCGCCACCGACAATCCCCTCACCGCAGACGACATATAGACCAAACTCAGCACAGACATGATAAGAATCGCCGATGCCCACAATACCGTCTGCAGATTTTTTTTAGATACAACTATGTGCATATACATACCTCCCAGTATGACAATATATGCTTGCGAAATGCCAACTATTCAAACACTGCCAAATCATAAAGCAGATACTTGCCAAATCATAAAGCAAACACTTGACAAATCATAAAGTGTATGTTATGATTTGTCATATAAACCGCACTATTTCGGCCGAGGAGAGGCTTTTATGAATCCGGATTATATTAATCGAATCTCAGATGAAAAATTAAAATTATATCTGCGTGCAAAGGGCGCCGTGCTTATCGAGGGGCCTAAATGGTGCGGGAAAACAAGCTCTGCTGAAAATTTAGCCGGGAGTGTTTTATATATGCAGGATCCCGATAAAGCTGCCATAAACAAAGCAACGGCACAATCACAACCGTCTTTGCTTTTGGAGGGCGAAGTGCCTCGGCTGCTTGACGAGTGGCAGGTCGCACCCGAATTATGGAATGCTGTGCGTTTTGCCGTTGACAAACGCCGGGCAGTGGGGCAATTTATATTAACCGGCTCGGTTATTCCTACACGCACCGATGATATGCACACCGGAACAGGGCGTATCGCCCGAATGAAAATGCGGACAATGTCCTTATACGAGAGCGGCGATTCAACCGGGGAAATATCGCTCGAATCTCTTTTTGAAGAAGAAACCGATGTAAGCGGTATATCAAATATCTCTGTCCGGCAATATGCTTTTTTAATCAACAGGGGAGGTTGGCCTGCCGTTGTTAATGAAACGGATGAAAAAATCGCACTGACCGTTGCCGCCGACTATGTTGAGGCTATTGCTAATGAAGATATTTCAAAGGCGGACGGTAACCAGAAAGATCCCGAACGTGTAAAAGCATTGCTCAGGTCAATATCACGCAGTATTTCTTGTGAGGCAAAGATTGTAACACTGGTGAATGATTTGACCGCCAATGATGAATCACTCTCCCATGTAACGGTTGACAGCTATTTAAAAGCGCTGAATAAAATATTTGTTATAGAAGACCTGCCTGCTTGGAGTGCAAAATTGCGTTCCAAAACCGCTATGCGGACTACGGCAAAGCGGCATTTTACCGATCCGTCTATCGCTACGGCTTCACTGCGGGCAACTCCGAAAAGACTGCTTTCTGATTTCAATACCTTTGGCTTGCTTTTTGAATCAATGTGTATTCGGGATCTGCGGATTTACGCCGAAAGCATTGACGGCAGTGTGTATCATTACCGTGACAGAAACGGTCTTGAGGTTGATGCTATCATTCAGCTTGCCGACGGACGTTGGGGGGCTGCAGAGATAAAGCTTGGTGCGGGAGAAGTAGATAAGGCTTGCGATAATCTTTTTAAATTAAAACAAATTGTAGACACTGATAGAATGAACGAACCGTCCTTTCTGATGGTACTCACCGGAACCGAATACGCTTTTAGGATGAAAAACGGAATTTGGATTGTACCTATCGGATGTTTGAAAAATTAACAGAGGTGAGCAAATGAATAGACAGCTGAACAATTATAACTGCAAGGATGCGTTGGTTACCGATTTTTACGAATTTACCATGAGTAACGGGTATTTTCTTAACAGTCCGGCTAACAAGACGGCATACTTCGACCTTTTTTTTCGCAGAATACCTGATAACGGCGGCTTTGCGATTCTTGCGGGTCTGGCACAGGCGATAGACTGGCTCAAGAATATACATTTTAGCACAGAGGATGTAGAGTATCTGCGGGAACAGGGTGTCTTGGACAATGCCTTTTTAGATTATCTGAAAAACTTCAGATTTTCCTGCGATGTCTGGGCGATTCCGGAGGGAACTCCCGTCTTTCCCGGAGTTCCGCTGATAACGGTACGGGGCCCTGTTGTCGAGGCGCAGTTTATAGAGACAATGCTGCTCTTGATCATCAATCATCAGTCGCTGATCGCCACAAAAGCAAACAGGATGGTAAGAGCCGCAGGTAACCGCAGGGTTATCGAGTTCGGCACAAGGCGAGCTCACGGGGCCGACAGCGCTATCTATGGAGCAAGAGCGGCATATATCGGCGGCGCCGATGCTACCTCATGCACCGCAGCGGGACAGCTCTTCGGTATTCCCGTGGCGGGAACAATGGCTCATTCGTGGGTTCAGCTCTTCGATAGTGAGTACGATGCCTTTCGCGCATATGCCGAAACATATCCCGGCAACTGCGTTCTGCTTGCCGATACCTACAACACACTGCAATCGGGCGTTCCGAATGCCATAAGGGTGTTCAGGGATGTTCTCCTGCCTATGGGATGCCGTCCCAAGGCTATCCGTATCGATTCGGGCGACATTACCTATCTTGCCAACAAGGCCCGCAGATTGCTCGATGACGGCGGTTTCCCCGATTGTCAGATAATAGCGACAAATTCGCTCGATGAATATATTATCAGGGATATGCTTTTGCAGGGGGCAAAGGTTGACTGTTTCGGGGTTGGAGAGCGGCTGATCACCGCCGCTTCAGACCCTGTTTTCGGCGGGGTGTACAAATTAGCCGCCATAGAGGATGAGAGCGGAAATATCATTCCTAAGATAAAGATCAGCGAGAATATAGCAAAACTCACAACCCCTTGTTTCAAGCGTCCCTGGAGGCTGTATGACAGGGAAAGCGGCAAGGCGCTGGCGGATGTGCTGCTGCTGCATGATGAGGTCATCAACGATGATGAGGAATACGAGATATTCGATCCCGATCATATATGGAAACGGAAAAAGATCCGCAATTTCAGAGCAATGCCGCTCCAAAAGCAAATCTTTTCTAAGGGACGTCCAATATACACATCACCGTCTGTCGGCAAAATCCGCAATCATTGCATCGCAGAAACCGAAACCCTGTGGGATGAGGTCAAGCGTTTTGAGAATCCGCACAGATACTATGTCGACCTGTCGCAGGCATTGTGGGAACAGAGGGCTGCGTTGCTCCAGTAGGGTACGCACTCTACACGCCCTCTCAGTCGGCGTTGCCGCCGACAGCTCTCCCAAAGGGAGAGCCAAGAGTGTCCTATACAAATTTTGTCCGTCACCTTGCCTCTCCCTTTGGGAGAGGTGTCACGCCGGGGCGTGACGGAGAGGGCATGACGGGGAGGGGACACCACCAATCGCTATAAAAAA
>WRME01000113.1 GCA_009777275.1 Oscillospiraceae bacterium | reverse complement strand
TATCGCAACTTTGTTGCGAGTGTTGGCCACCCCACCCAAGAGGGGAATTGGAAATTATAGAAGCCAAGCACAAATCCCCCTCGGGGGGGGGGTGCCGCCGCAGCGGCGGGGTGGTCTTGCTACAATTGACAATTTACAATGTACAATTGACAGTTACGGGGGGCTTGAAATTATAGGAATCTAACTCTATTTTTGCCAGCAAATTTACATTTACAATAATTGTCAATTGTGCATTGTCAACTGTTAATTGTCGTCACCTTGCCTCTCCCTTTGGGAGAGGTGTCATGCGTTAGCATGACGGAGAGGGCTGTAGGGATGACAACAATATTTCCTTCACGATCTCCTTCTCGTCAAAAGGAATCTTGGAATCTCCCAGTATCTGATAATCCTCGTGTCCCTTGCCTGCTAAGAGGATGACATCGCCCTTTTGTGCGGTTTTGACCGCCTTTGTTATGGCCTGGCGGCGATCGGGTATTATCTCATAGGGAGCGGTGCCTCTCTTGACCCCCTCGACAATGTCGGCTATGATTTCATCGGGATCTTCGGTTCGGGGATTGTCGGAGGTAACGATAACAAAGTCGGCATACCGAGCGGTGATCTCTCCCATTGCGGGGCGTTTGCTCTTGTCCCTGTCTCCTCCGCATCCGAACAGCACCACAAGACGTCCGCTGTCTGCCTCTTTTATGGCCGACAGGATGTTGAGCAGTCCATCGGGTGTGTGGGCATAATCCCGTATAACGGTGAAGACCTTGCTTGAATAGATAACCTCACTCCGTCCGGGGATTCCCTTGCATCGTCCGAGACCTCCCGTGACCTTTTCTATGCAAATTCCCGTACCTATACAGACTGCCGCAGCGGTAAGGGCGTTGTAGACCGAGTGTTTACCCGGCATTGCAAACTTTACCTTGCTCTTGACCTCACCCTTTGCTATTAGGAACTCTACAGCCGCAGAGCTGAGCTTTATCTCATCGGCGCAAAAATCAGCGTCACAGCTGTCTGCCGAGATTGTAGTCGTTTCACAGCATATTTCGCTTGCTAAGCGTTTTCCGTAACCGTCGTCTATATTTACAACCGCTCTTTCGGTCATGTCAAAGAGCATCTTTTTGGACTGATAGTAGTTCTCCATGTCATTATGATAATCGAGATGCTCAGGGGTGAGATTGGTGAATATACCCGTGTGGAATCTACAGTCTCCCAGCCTGTATTGGTGCAGAGCGTGTGACGAAACCTCCATAACGCAGTATTCACATTCGGCGCTTACCATGTCGTCAAGCAAAGACTGCAGCTGGAGCGGATCGGGTGTGGTCTTGTCTGCGGGTATGATCTTGTCGCCTATTTCGTATGCTATGGTGCCGATAAGACCGCACTTGATACCCATACAGGTGAGTATGTGTTTAATCAGTCCCGCTACCGTTGTTTTACCGTTGGTACCCGTAACCCCGATCAGTTTTATTTTGTCGGACGGATTGCCGTAAAAATTCTGACACATCTTAGCATAGGCAAACCGTGAGTTCTTGACTATGATTTGGCTCTTGAGGTTTAGATCACGTTCGCAAACCACCGCTATTGCACCCTTGCCGACGGCGGTCATGGCATAATCATGCCCATCGTTTTCGTGACTGCTCATACATACAAAGACACAATCACTGGAAATCTTGCGTGAATCACTGCTGATGTTTTGCACTTCCAGATCATATATACTTCCTTGATATTCAATACCATTTAACAGTTCACTTAAATACATGGGTACCTCCGATAAATTAGTTTTGCGAATCGTTTATTATACATTCGACCGATATGATTTTCCCTTTCTCCAGTCGGCTTCCCTCCGGAACAGACTGTGATACAATCCGTGTGTTGGCTCCGTTTACATCGTTGTTCAGCTGAATGTTGAATCCCGCATTGGTTAGCGCAAGATTTGCCTGAGCGGCTGTCATTCCTATAATAGATGGAACAATTCCGACCTCATCGGGTATATTCTCAGAGGTGTAGAGATAGACAGTCGAGCCTTTGTTTACCGTTATCCCGTTGCCGGGAATCTGCCTTGTTACCGTTACACCATCCCCGATAACCCTGAATTGCAACTCCTGCCCCGATATTTTGTTGCGGGCCACCATTGTCTCACTCCCCACAACATAGGGGACGGTTACTCCGAGACGGGCAAGTTCCTGCTCTGTATATTTACGCTCAACCCCTAAATAGGGAAGAGCCTCCGCCATTACCGATGCTACTGCGGGAGCGGCTACAACACTGCCATAGACCATGCCGCTGTTGGGTTCGTCAACCATAATGAGGACTAAGATTTTAGGATCATCGACAGGGCCGAATGCGGCATATGAGGATATTCTGTCGCTGTCGTTACCGTCAAGTTTTTGCGATGTTCCGGATTTTCCTCCGATTCTGAATCCCTTGACATAGGCGTTTGTTCCTCCGCCTGCCGTAACCACATTCTCAAGAGCCGTTCTCATTATGTCTGATGTTTCTTTTGACACAACCTGTCTTTTTATAACAGGCTCGGTTGTCTGTACAACATTATTATTTGAATCTATTATCTGTTTTACTACATAGGGGGTAACGACCTTTCCGCCGTTGACTACCGCCGAAAAGGCTACCGCCATTTCCATGGGTGTTATCTTGTTAGACTGACCGAACGAGCAGCTTGCAAGCTCGACCTCTCTCATGCTTGCTTCTTTATATGTAATGCTCCGTGCCTCACCCGGCAGGTCTATCCCTGTCTTTTCGGTTATTCCGAATCCCCGCAGATACTTATGAAAGTTTGCCACGCCAAGACCCTGACCTATAGTAACAAAGGCAGGGTTGCAGGAAACGACAAGAGCCTCGGTAAAATCGGTAGTTCCGTGACCCTCTGTACGCCAGCAGCTCATGCGGGTACCTGCCACATTGATGAATCCGGGACAGCTGAAACGACTTCCCAGTGATGAGGTCTTTTCTTCTATGGCGGCGGCTGCTGTTATAGACTTAAAGACAGACCCCGGCTCGTATAATTCTGTTATAACCTTGTTTTTCCATTGACGTTCTCTTGCTTCGTTAAGCTCCTTTACACGTTCCTTTTCATCGGTTATCAATGCTATTTGATCGGCAACGGCTTTATCCTGAATGGTAAAGGGATCGTTGAGATTAAAATCGGGTTTTGTCGCCATAGCGAGAATCTCCCCCGTGCGAGGATCGATAGCAACACCGCAGGCACGGTTTTTAGCCCTGTGTGTCTTGGCGGCGTTGGATACGGCCGTTTCGAGAAAATGCTGAATACTGCTGTCTATAGTCAGCACAAGACTGTTGCCGTCGGTAGCGCTGTATCGCTTTTGGTAGGAGGTGTCCATGTCATTGCCGCGGGCGTTTTTAGCGGTGACCAGCACTCCGTTGACCCCCTTGAGGGCGGTGTTGTAATACGCCTCAAGCCCGTACAATCCCTGATTGTCGTGTCCGGTAAATCCGATTACCGATGAGGCAAAGTCGTCGTTGGGATAGACCCGCTTTGAGTCTTCGACAAGATGGACCGCTCTGATGCTCTCTTGGGCTATCCAGTCGGTGATTTTGTCGGCATCCTCCGGCTCTATCTTGCGTTTTATCTCCTCATAAAAATTTCTCTTCTTGGTTTTTTCCATAATGGTGTCATAATCAACATCTAAAAGCTCGCTCAGACCTTTGGATATTTTTTCACGCTGCCCATCGGTCTTGATGTCATTGGGAGAGATAAAGACGGTATGAACGGTGTTGCTTTGAGCAAGAACCTTCATGTTGCGGTCATAGATGGTGCCTCTGTTGGCGTGGAGGGTGACACTGCGTAACTGCTGATTCTGTGCGTACTGCCCGTAAGGAAGTCCGTCTTTGGTGGCAAAGGTAGATATATGCAGAACCTGAATGATCAGCACCAAGAAACACAATGCCATTATCACAGAGACAACGACATTGAGCCGTCTTTTCATTTTCCAAGTTGGTTTTACTATCTCAGTAGACATATCTATCCCCCGCTTGTATATAATAGTTATTATTATGCAGCATGACCGAAAAATATTAACGTGAGGGTATATAATCTTTAATCATATCTATAATCATATCTATCCAATCCTTTATGGTGCGGAAAAAACCTCGCTCGCTTGTCTCGAACAGTTCTATTCTGTTTCCGCTGGTTAGGTTGTAGTATTTCTTCTGGCTCCTGTTTAATTTTACAAGCCCCAGATTCTCCTTGGCATATTCCTCTATGGTTTTTAGGGATGTAGAGCTGTCGATAGCAAGATTGAGCCGCAGATTATCGTCCTTTAGCTTGTCGAGTTCCTTTTCGCTCTTTGATATTTCGGCCGATATTTCGGTTAATTCAACCCGTGTGTATATCATAGAACCGGCGAGAACGAGCAGAATCAACAGCAGAAATGCTATCTGAACAGGCTTGCCTTTTTTGTCTTTAGCAGGCTGAACCTTCTCGATATTCGGAGGAGGTTGCGGTGGTTTTGGCTGTCTTGGCTTGTCTTCAAAAGGCTCAAAATTATACGCACGGTTATTCTCGGCCATCTTTTCTCACATCCTTTTTATAATCCTCAATTTTGCACTTTCACTGCGTCTGTTTGCGGCAAGTTCACGATCGGATGGTTTTATGGCCCTTTTGCTGATCCATGCCGCCTGCGGAATTTTTCCGCAGATACATACCGGAGATGACGATGGACAGGTACAGCCCTTGCAAAAGCTGTCCAGTCTGTGCTTCACTATTTTATCTTCAATACCGTGGAATGTAATTACCGCTATTCGTCCGCCCGGGGACAAGAGCCCGAATATTGTATCGAGGGTTGGCTCGATCACCTCAAGTTCCCTGTTTATTGCTATCCTTATGGCCATAAACGCTCGCTTGCAGGGATTCTTCTCCCGTCTGAATTTGGCGGGAACTGCTCCTGCGACTATCTCGGCCAGTTCTGCCGTTGTCTTGATCGGAGTTGTACTGCGTTTTTTTATTACAGCTTGGGCTATTTGACGGGCGAATCTCTCTTGGCCGTATCTTCTTAATATAGAGGTCAACTTATCGGCGGACAGGGTTGCTAAAAGCTCCTCCGCCGAGATACCGTCTTTACTCATCCTCATATCCAAAGGACCATCGTTGTTGTAGGAGAACCCCCTATGAGCGTTGTCAAGCTGGAATGACGACACGCCCAAATCAAGAAGAAATCCGTCAACACTGTCTATTCCGAGTGTCTTGGCTATTTCGCCTGTATCGCAGTAGTTTGAGTGGATCACCTGCGCCTGACTGTATGGGGCAAGTCTGCTGGTTGCTTCGGCCACGGCATCGGGGTCTCTGTCTATGGCTATCAGTCTCCCTGTTGTGAGCCGCTTGGCTATTTCAGCCGAGTGTCCCGCTCCTCCTGCTGTCAAATCAAAATATGTACCATGCGGTTTTATATCAAGTCCCTCTATACATTCGCTCAGCATAACGGGGGTATGGTTGAAACCGCTCATATCGTAAATCCTAATTTGCTTATTTTTTCCATTATACCCATCGGAGAAATCTTGGCAAAAACCTCTTTCCACAATCCGGCATCCCAAATCTCCGCGCGTGTTGAGGCTCCCGTAACCACCACATCCCTGTCAAGATTGGCATATTCTCTCAGGTTTTGGGGGATTAGTATGCGCCCCTGCTTGTCCGGCTTTGCATTGTCTGCACCCGAAAACAGATGACGCTGTAGATCAATACGTTCTTGAAGATGGGTCACCGCATTCACATTCTGCCGCAGTATCTCCCACTCCTCATGTGAGTATACATAAAGACAGTAGTTGTCAAGCCCCCTGGTTATAAAAAAGCTGTCACCCAGCGCCTCTCTAAGTTTGGCAGGAAAATTTATGCGGCCCTTTTCGTCCACGCTATGGAAAAATTCGCCTGTTAGCATACTCCCGCCTCGCTCTCTCCACGTTACCCCACAATTCTCCCTTTAGGTTATTTTATTATATAACCTCCTTATCTAAAAAGCAAGGGGTTTTGTAAAAAATATATTGTTAAAATTTTACAAGGCGATTATTATTTGATTTTTGATAAAATTCGTGGTATAATTTTTGGGGGAATGCTCGCCGCTGCGGCGGCACCAGGGGCAGACCACCCCGCCGCTGCGGCGGCACCCCTCCCCAGAGGGGAATAGGGGCTTGTATACTATAATTTCCAATTCCCCTCTGGGGAGGGGTGGCAAACACTCGCAACAAAGTTGCGATAGTGTTTGACGGGGTGGTCTG
>WRME01000112.1 GCA_009777275.1 Oscillospiraceae bacterium | reverse complement strand
GTGTGTGCCCCCCCCCCCCAGGGGGGGAAATGGAAAATTATAGTACGCCGCCCCCATCCCCCCTGGGGGGGGGGGTGCCGCCGCAGCGGCGGGGTGGTCTGTAGGGGCGGCAATCTGCCGCCCGTGGTTATCACGGATTGCCGTAGGGTACGCACCCCTGTGCGTACCGTCCATCACAGCGGCGGGTGTTTCTTCGTGGTTACATAACAAAACACCCCGTGATTCTCACACGGGGTGTTTGTTTTATATCATTCTTACTTAGCAAACTCGATTGCTCGGCTTTCTCGTATGAGATGCACCTTGATTTGACCGGGATAGTCAACGCCTTCTTCTATTTTCTTGACGATGTTGCGAGCTACAAGAACCATGCCTTCGTCTTTGATTACCTCAGGTTTGATCATAATCCTGATTTCTCGTCCCGCCTGTATAGCGTATGATTTTTCTACTCCCTCAAAGGAATTTGCGATCTCTTCTATCTTCTCAAGACGCTTTATATAGCTGTCGAGGTTTTCACGCCTTGCACCCGGTCTTGATGCCGATACGGCATCCGCAGCCTGGACCAATCCTGCTATAACTGTCTTTGCCTCAACATCACCGTGATGAGACTCGATAGCGTGTATAACCTCCCAGTGTTCCTTGTATTTCTTACAAACGTCCACGCCTATCTCTACATGGGAACCCTCTATCTCGTGGTTGAGCGCCTTTCCTATATCATGCAGCAGTCCGGCTCGGCGGGCAAGTCTTACATCAGCACCTATCTCAGACGCCATCATTCCCGCCAGCAGTGCAACCTCAACCGAATGGTCAAGCACATTCTGCCCGTAACTCGTTCTGAATGTCAGCCGGCCGAATAGCTTTACAAGCTCATGGTTGATTCCGTTTACATTGGTGTCCATAACGGCTCGTTCGCCGTCTACCCGTATCTTCTGTTCTACCTCTCGTTTGCCCTTTTCGACCATTTCTTCTATGCGGGCAGGATGTATGCGGCCGTCTATAATCAATCTTTCCAGTGCTATACGGGCAACCTCTCTGCGAACGGGGTCAAAGCAGGAGAGGGTGATAGCCTCCGGAGTATCGTCGATGATAAGGTCAACCCCGGTAAGGGTTTCGAGAGCCTTTATATTACGCCCCTCTCTGCCGATGATTCTTCCCTTCATATCATCGTTAGGCAGGGGAACAACCGAAACGGTTGCCTCGGAGGCGTGTTCTGCGGACAATCTCGAAATAGCAAGCGAGAGAATCTCACGCGCCTTTTCATCCGCCTCATCCTTGAGCTGGTTGTTGTATGCCGCAATCTTGACCGCCTTCTCGTGAACAAGCTCATTGTCGAGCTTGGTAAGAAGTTGATCCTGCGCCTGTGACTGGGTCAGACCGGAGATACGCTCAAGCTGTGACAGCTGATTGCGTTTGAGCACCTCTGTTTCTTCCAACTTTGATTCAATATCCTTGAGTTTAGACTGTATCTTCTCTTCTTTTTTCTCCAGGTTGTCAACCTTCTTGTCGATCGATTCTTCCTTTTGCTGCAGACGCTGTTCAAGTTTGTTGACCTCTCTGCGGCGATCTTTAAGCTCCCTTTCAGACTCTGTACGAAGCTTATGTATTTCCTCTTTAGCCTCGATTATTATCTCTTTCTGGGTTGCTTCAGATTTTGATTTTGCTTCTGATATTATTTTTTTTGCCTGCGCCTCTGCACTGCCGATTTCAGATTCCGCTATCTTCATTCTGTGAGCGAATCCCTTTTTAAAAGAGATTAACCATGCCGGAACAGCTCCTGCGAAAAACGCAGCGACAGCTATTGCAATTGCGATAATAAGATTTATTTCCATAGGCTGTTTTTTCCTTCCGCTATATTTTTTTAGATTTACACAAAAAAAGGCAACCCGCAAAACACGCAGGTCACCGCTATATACAGGACATACTTCATCTATATAATATTCACCGTGTTGTCTTAACCTGATTCTGAGATAAATCGGAAAGCAGCATTAATCATTTAAGCAAATTTTTTATATATCATAACTATTTCCGTAATACGGGAAACCTAAATATTTGCACAAATCTATTCATTTATCGTAAAGATACCTTTACGCCTATATCTATTCTATACCCTAATCTTATATTTGTCAAGTTTTTTTATCGCTATACATAAAAATTTTACAAATCGTTTGTTATTAAGGCTTCTGTCATTGCATTTCGATTACTTTCTTTTGCTCCCAAAAAATAATAATGCTCTTGTGTGATTTTGGATAACCCATTCCAAATAGAACGAATATAGGGATTAGAACGGTATTTATTGTTATCCCAAGTAGATAACATAAACCTCGAATTGCTTGAAACCAAACACTTTTTTAATGTTTTTTCTTCTTCCTCACTCCAACTGTCGAAATAATCAACGTGCCTGCCTATATAAGGCGGATCGCAATAAACAAAAGAGTTTTCGTCGGCCAAAGCAATTGTGTCTTCAAACGGTTGACATAGAAAAGTCCAATCACTATATTTTAACATTTGTTCAAAATGTTTCGTTTGATTTACTATTTTTGTAACATATGCTTTTGAAAATCGCTGCGGTTTATGACCATACGGTACATTAAATCCGTTTTTCTTATTAAACCTTATCATTCCATTGAAACATGAACGATTGAGAAAGAGAAAATCCAAAGGGTTGTGATTTTGATTAAATCTTTCTCTGATATAATAATAGTATTCGCTGTCTTTTTCAGACAGTAATGCTCCTTGTTCTTCAAGAAATTCTCTGACAATACCTGATGTTATCGTCTTGCTCTTTAATTGATTATAAAAATTGATAATATGAGGATTTATATCGGCAAACATGGCTCTTTTCGGAGCAACATTCAAACCCACAACAGCCGACCCCATAAAAGGTTCTATCCATGTTGTGTTCTCGTCTATATTTATTGACGATTTGATTAAAGGAACGAGCTTTGATTTTATACCTTGTATTTTAAAAGGAGGGATATATACTTTCTCGTTCATTCCAAGCCTCCTTTTAGTGAGACTTTCCGGTTCTTTATGTCGATAGATAAACTCCTATACTTTATATACTCATCGAAAGATGTCATTGGTTTTCGATTTCCATCTTTACTTTCCACTTGAATTTTTCCATAATTCGCCCAATAATCGTCGAATATTTCTTCACCAGCTTTTGCAAAAACCCCATTACCTGCGAGAATATCTTTTATGTTTTTAATACTCCCAATGTTAGCGGTGTTGCCGCTGCCGCCTTTATCGCTTGCAATCCGCCATTTTTCAATAGCGAAAAACCTAAAGCTATTTATAACAGACGGAATGTCGGCTAATTCTTCGATAGAATATTTCTTTGTTTCAAATTCGGCAGTTAGCATAGCTCTTGAATATATAATACCTAAACAAAAATGCCCAATATATTTACTATAGGGATATTGAATGTTTTTAGAGCTATCTCTGTTAATAAAATATTCCCCGTGTGAACCGAGCGTGAAACCATTGCAAAACTCAGGACGTTTTTCGTTTATATAGGTAGTTTTTAAATCAACAGCAAATTTTATTTCACTATTTTCTTTATTTATAAAGGTTAAATCAGGATACCAGTTTTGATGAGTTGTTAATTCGATAGTATAATCTATGCGGCGAGCAAAGTCGATAAAATGAGGAAATAAATGCAATTCCAATATTTTTGATATAACCTTTGTATCCGAAGAAATAGTGTATATGTTTTTAAACACATCTATAAATCCCTTAACAGTCCAATTACCGTTGAGGGCTATATGTTGCTCAAGAGTCTGTGCAAACTCTGATAATTCATTATGGAATCTTTCTTTTTCCTTGCTGTACTTATCTGATAGCTTTAGGGCTTGTTTGTTCAAAATCTTTTTAATCCTCCAACCCCGCACTCATTCCCTCTCCTCCAATGGTATGTACGGCTTTTTTTCTGCAACGCTTTTGTATGCGGGGCGGACGATGCGTCCTCCGCTGATCTGCTCTTCTATGCGATGAGCGCTCCAGCCCGCAACACGGGAGATAGCAAAGATAGGAGTGTACAACTCCGGGGGAAGTCCCAGCATATCATATACGAATCCGCTGTAGAAATCTATGTTGGCCGATACTCCTTTAAACATCCTGCGTTTGCCGGCAATTATTTCGGGAGCCATGCGTGCGACAGATGCGTATAATTCATACTCTGATGTGCGGTTGTTTTTTGCCGACAGCTCCTTGACAAAATCCTCAAACACCACTGCTCGGGGATCCGATACCGAATATACTGCGTGTCCCATGCCGTATATCAATCCGGCATTGTCATAGGCTTCTTTGTTGAGCAGTTTCTTGAGATATTCCTCTATCTGCTTTTCGTTCTTTGAATCAGAGACATTCTTTTGCAGATCGTTCATCATGCCCAAAACCTTGTTGTTGGCGCCGCCGTGTTTGGGCCCTTTCAGACTGCCGAGTGCCGCCGCCATAGCGCTGTATGTATCGGTGTCTGATGATGATACGACATGGATAGTAAAGGTGGAGTTGTTACCCCCGCTGTGATCGGCATGGAGAACCAGCGACAGATCGAGTATCTGCGCTTCAAGTTCGGTATACTTTTGGTCAACCCGCAGAATGTGCAGCAGATTCTCGGCCAGCGACAGCGACGGATCAGGCTGGTGGATAACAAGACTCATATCCCGCTCATAGTGGCAGTAGGCCTGATAGCCGTACACCGCCAACAGCGGAAACATAGCGATAAGCTGGAGGCATTGCCGCAACACGTTAGGCACGGAAATGTCATCGGCGTTATCATCGTAGTTATATAGGGTGAGAACACTGCGGGCAATGGTATTCATCATATCCTTGCCATGCGCTTTCATAATAACATCACGGGTGAATTTAGGAGGCAATGAACGGTAATCGGACAATACCTTGGTTAGATCGGCAAGTTCGTTTTTGTTAGGCAGATGACCGAATAGCAGCAGGTAGACCGTCTCTTCAAATCCGAAACGCTTTTCCTTGACAAATCCCGCAACTATATCCTCGACATCTATGCCCTGATAGAAGAGTTTTCCCTCTGCCGGCACCTCAACCCCGTCTACAACCTTTTTCGCACTAACGGCGGAAATGTTACTAAGCCCCGCAAGAACCCCGTTGCCGTTCATATCCCTTAGCCCTCGTTTTACGTCATACTTGGCATAGAGATCGGTTGATATTTTCTGAGCGTGGCACATCTTGGTCCATTCATGTATCTGCGGCGTTATTTCAGAATAATTTATTGCCATCAGGTTACCGTCCCTTCTAAAATTATGCCGACAAGTTCCAACGGCTCGACAATCTTTCCGTTTTTGTATACTCGCATATTTCCGGCGGAAATTTCGTCTATCAGGATAACCTGATCGCCGCTCCTGCCAAATTCGAGCTTTATATCGTATAACTCACAGCCGTATTTGGCCAAGTCGTCCTTGACCATCCCGCATATAGTCTTGGTTTGCGCCTTTAGCGAATCATATTCCCGCTCGGTTAAAATCCCCAATGCCGCAAGCGAATCCTTTGTAATGAGCGGATCGCCGTTGTCATCGTCCTTGAGCGTGATCTCGACAAGGGCGTCAAGCTGCTGATTCTCCTCTGCATACATACTGTATCTCCGCAGAAAACTACCCACCGCTCTATATCGGCATATGACCTCTATCCCCCTGCCGAAAGTATCGGCGGGCAGAACCTCCATGGTATTATTCTCGGTATCCGCCTGTATGTAATGGGTCCTTACGCCGTTGCTCTGCAGCATCTCAAAGAAATGCGCCGTTAGCCTGAGACCGCCGTTGCCCATTCCCTCTATAGAAAGACCCACGGTGTTTGCCCCGGGGTCAAAAACTCCATCTGTACCTGTAACATCGTCCTTAAATTTCAGAAGATAGTTGCCATTCGCAAGCGCGTAAAGATCCTTTGTCTTTCCTTTATATATATTTTCCATTCAAACTTTCCTTTTCATTCATCATTCATCATTCATCATTCATCATTGCCGCCAAGGGCGGCATTTTTTGGTGGAGACACCCAGACTTGAACTGGGGACTTCTTGCATGTCAAGCAAGCACTCTGACCAGCTGAGCTATGCCTCCACCTGGTACTAATATAACACATCCGCACACAAAAAGCAAGGGGAATTTTTAAAAAAGGAAAAACACCCTCTCCGTCACGCCCCCTCCCCCCTGCTAACGCACGAAACCCCCCCCCAAGGGAGAGGGAAGGGGACCCACCAAAATTATATAAAACAAACTTTCGTCTCCCTTTTGGGGAC